>NZ_JAJDJV010000011.1:0-141774 GCF_020567625.1 Enterococcus sp. BWT-B8
CTTACTTTGTTCAGTTTTCAAAGGTCTACTTTGTCGCCTTGCAGCAACTTTTATATCTTATCAAATCGAGAAGCGCTTGTCAACTCTTTTAATAAAATTTTGAAAAGTTTTTTCTGCCTGCAACTTGTTGTTCTTGTTCCATAACAACTTCCTTAGTTTACCAACTTCTTTGTTATTTGTCAACAACTTTTTTGTTGGTATTTTAAGTTTTAGAAGCATTTTTTTTTAAATGCTTTGTTATCTTATCATGAAGAAACAACGTTCGTCAAGATAAAAACTAAAACTTTTTTCTGATATAATTTAGAACAATCAGAACATGTATTAATATATCAATTCTTCTATTAAAATGCAACTATTAATTTGCTTTTTTATGAGCTTTTTTTTGATAGCGAACGAATCGTTTGTTAAGAGTTTCAGCATTCGTTTTTTCTCTTACATTTTTCAATTTTTGTCTGATATTATTCGCTATGAAGCAGCAAATGGCGGTTACTTATATTCTAACAATTTCTGATCATTCATTTCTCTTTCCCTACTCTGCGTAATACTTATTAGGCTGCATGGAGTTTAAAAACGAAAAAGATCTGGAACAGCCGATTACTCAGCCTTGTTCCAGATCTTTTTTAGTTACATCTTTAACGATTGGAAGATAGATACGAAAAATGGTCCCCTGATGAAGTACACTTTCAGCATCAATACGTCCTTTGTAACTTTCCACTAATTGTTTTGCAATGGAAAGTCCTAATCCATTACCACCTTTATTTCTTGCCCTGGCTTTATCCACACGATAAAAACGATCAAATATCCTATTCAGTTCTTCCGGGCTGATCCCTTCACCAAAATCCTGTATGGCAATTTCAAATTCTCCAAATGTACGGGAAATAGAAAGATGAACTTCTTTTCTGTCTGTAGAATATTTTACTGCATTATCCAGTATGATTATCAGCAGCTGCTCAAAATGATTTCGATAAATCCCCAAGACAAGCTCATTTGAAAGATCATCATCTAAAGTCATTTGGAAATCGGGATAAAGAATTTTAAAATTATTGAATACCTGATAAACCACTTCTTTGGCATTGGATGTATGATTAGCATACAGAGTATCCACCTGTTCCACTCTGGACAGATCCAGCATTTCCTGCACAAGGCTCTTCATGCGAACAATTTCCTGAAGACTTGCATTGAGGGATTCATCAAGAATCTCAGGGTCCTCTTTCCCCCAGCGGTTCAGCATATTCAAATGTCCTTCAATAATCGCTACAGGCGTTCTCAGTTCATGAGAAACATCTTCCACAAACTGCTCCTGCTGTTCAATGTATCTGCGGATTCTATCCAGCATCTCATTAAAGATTCCTGCCAGATCTGCCAGTTCATCTTTTGAATTAATCGCAGGAACTTGAGCATCCGACTGAGGATTCTTTCTGACAATTTCCATTGTATCTCTTAACAGCTTCAACGGTTTCAAGAAATAAGAAGAAAGAAGAAATCCTAAAACACTACTCAAGATAAGAGAGACTGCTTCTAAAACAATTAGAGTAAACAGCAGCCGATTCTTTATCTCATAAAAAGAGGAAAGCTCATAGAATGCCTGAACATAACCGACATTTTCCCGTGCACTTTTGGATTGCACTGGTTGAATCATTAAAAAGCCGGTTTCATCTCCAATGGTCGTGATTTGCGCCTCCTGCTTTTCCTCACTTATCAACTCAGCATTTTTCGACTGTGTTTCAAAAAGCAAAACTCCATCTGTATTATAGATAGAAAGAAGAAGCGAAGGTGTTCCCAGTTCAGCAATCACACTATCCATTTCCAGAATGGAACCAACAGCTGTCCTTTGACTGTAGCCACTGGTTTGTTCAGCTGGTGTTGGAGTTTTAAGTGCCTCAAAAACCTTAGTAACCGTTAACTCATCATCAACATTGGACAAACGATTGGTAACCTCGACTACAATGCGTTCGACATTTTCCCGCTCTTTTTCTACAAATAACTTTACAGATGTTTTGTAAGTAATCACAGCAAATATCGTAAAAACGAAAAATATAAAGAAAGAACTTGCAAGGGCCCACTTCACAGTGAGAGAGGGTCCCTGCAGTTCTTTTTTTACAATATCTCTAAATCTTGTTCGTTTCACGAGCGCATCACATAACCTGTTCCCCGAACGGTTTGAATATAACTTTCTTCCCCGGGAACATCAATTTTGTTGCGCAGATAGCGGATATAAACATCAACAACGTTTGTTTCAACTTCAGTTTCATATCCCCATACTTTATTCAAAAGAACATCCCTTGCCAACACTACATTCACATTTTCCATTAATGTAAGCAGCAATTCATATTCTCTTTTTGTTAGTTCAATCATTTCCGAGTTGCGTCGAACCACACGATTTTCTTTTTCGATTGTTAAATCACGATAAGTAATCGTTGTTTGTTTGGCAATATTTTTATCGCCTTCAATATCAATTCGTCGAAGCAATGCGCGTAAACGTGCCAGCAGCTCTTCGATGGCGAAAGGTTTCACGATATAGTCATCTGCTCCATGATCCAATCCAGAAACACGATCAATTACTGAATCCCGCGCAGTCATCATAATAATAGGAGTATTTTTTACTTGGCGCACACGACGACAAACTTCAAGACCATTTAATTCAGGCAACATCAAATCTAATAAAATGGCATCCCATTCATTGTTCAAAGCAGCCTCTAATCCTGTCCGTCCATTATAATGAACTTCAGTTCTATAACCTTCGTGTTTCAATTCGAGCTCAACAAAACGCGCTAAGTTTTTTTCATCTTCAATAATTAGAATATTGCTCATTGATTCATCATCCTTTCTCCTATCGTAGTCTTTTTCAACTTTCCCATTATACCGACTTTCCTTTTAAAAAGCCAGTAAAATTTGATTCTTGCTGTTCTGAGAAAGACTGTCTGTTTCAACTGAAACAGAGAGCTGCGGCTTATTATTAATAAATTGAACAGTTCAACACTAGTTGCAGTGTATAAAATTGCCATCTATTTTCTCAGCTTACTCTTCATGGTACCAGCTGTAGTGATAAATGCCTTCTTTATCTGTTCTTTCATAAGTGTGCGCTCCAAAGTAATCACGTTGAGCCTGAATTAAATTTGCAGGCAAGCGTTCTGAACGATACGAATCGTAATAAGCAATAGCAGATGAGAATGTTGGTACAGGCACACCGGCCTGAACAGCAATTGCAACTACGTCACGGACTGCCTGTTGATATTTTTGGGTAATTTCCACAAAGTAATCATCCAGCAGCAGATTTTCAATATCAGGATTTTTATCATAAGCATCTGTAATCTTTTGCAGGAACTGCGCACGAATAATACACCCTGCTCTCCAGATTTTTGCAATCTCGCCAAATGGAAGATCCCAATCATATTCTTTTGAAGCAACACGCAGCTGTGCAAATCCTTGAGCGTAACTCATGATTTTGCTGAAGTACAGCGCTTCGCGAATCTTTTCAACTAATTCTTTTTTATTTCCTTGATAATTGTAAGTATCCGGCTTAGCCAATATACCAGATGCTTTCACACGTTCTTCTTTATAGGCAGAAATAAAACGGGCAAAAACAGATTCTGTAATCAATGGCAGCGGAACTCCCAGATCCAATGAGCTTTGGCTTGTCCATTTACCAGTACCTTTATTCCCTGCAGCATCAAGAATGACATCAACAATCGGTTTTCCAGTTCCTTCGTCATCTTTACGAGTTAAAATATCTGCAGTAATCTCAATCAGATAACTGTCAAGCTCACCTTTATTCCATTCCTTGAATGTTTCAGCCATTTCATCAACAGAAAGACCAAGAATATTTTGCATTAAATCATACGATTCAGCAATGAGCTGCATATCGCCATACTCAATCCCGTTATGAACCATTTTTACATAATGTCCGGCTCCGTTTGGTCCAATGTAAGTCACACAAGGTTCGCCATCCTCAGCTTTTGCAGAGATTTTTTCTAAAACAGGAGCAACCAGTTCGTAAGCCTCTTTTTGTCCGCCAGGCATGATTGAAGGTCCTTTCAATGCGCCTTCTTCTCCGCCTGAAACACCTGTCCCGATAAAATTAATGCCGGAATTCGCAAGCTCTTCATTTCTTCGAATTGTATCTTTGAAAAATGTATTTCCGCCATCAATCAGGATATCTCCTTTGTCTAAATGCGGCAGCAGTTCTTGAATAGTCGCATCTGTTGCAAAGCCAGCCTTGACCATCAACATAATACGTCGAGGTTTTTCAATCGAATCAACAAACTCTTCAATTGTATAGGTTGCTTTAAACTTCTTATCCGGGTGCTCTTCAACAACTTCTGTTGTTTTTGAACCTGTTCGGTTAAACAACGAAACTGAATATCCTCTGCTTTCAATATTTAAGGCCAGATTTTTTCCCATAACGGCCATTCCTACTACTCCAAATTGTTGTTTTGTCATCATACATCCTCCCAATTACTAAAAGACCTTGAAACTTCTTAAGAATCTATTTCATTATAGCTTAGTTTACCCTTAATGGAAACAAAATCGTTTGATTTTCATAGGTTCTTTCGCATTTTCTATTTCCTTTTCCTGAGAATAAATTGGCTGCCGGCTTCTATTTTGACTGACACGCGGCAAAACAAAAAATCCCCTAGGCTCCATGGTTAGCCTGAGGGATTTTAACATTTTCAAAAAAATGTTTTATGCTTCTTTTGACATTACATCTTTACCATCGTAATGACCACATGCTGGACATACGTGATGGCTCTTTCTCATTTCTCCACAGTTTGAACATGCATTCAAACCTTTGATTGTCAATTTGTAATGTGTACGGCGCTTTGCCTTCTTAGCTTTAGAAGTTCTTCTAGCTGGTACTGCCATTGTTGTTCCACCTCCTTGTAAAAATCTGTGCATAAAGTATACACAATATATTCCAATCTTAACCGAACACTTTATTCCGAGTCATCATTTAACAACTCAGAAAGTTTGGCAAGACGAGGATCAATTGTTTCTGCTGCTTCGCTTTCACGCTGATGAATATAGTCTTCTTCAGAAATTACTTTCCAGTCGCTTCCTTTGGGCATCTCATTGCTGTTCTTCTCTTCTTCAGTTAAAATCTGAATCGGAATTGCCAGTAAGATATTGTCTTCAATTGATTCAAGCAAGTCGATTGTCGGCTTTTCCAGAACAATTATTTCTTCCTCTGGAACTGTTTCATCTCGATCAGCAAATTGTTCTTCTGTCATAAATATTTCCTGAACATCAAGTTCAAGAGCAAAATCGACTGGTTCAAGTGAACGGGAAGAGGGAAGAGTAAGTATGACAGAAAGCTTGTAATATAATAAGTAATCTGTCTTTTCTGCAACAATAGCGCCGGTTACTTCAACTGGACCGACATTCAATAGTTGTTTCTCTCTCTCCATCAATGATTTTTTTATATCAAAGGTTTCTGAAAATTCGTTTGGTTCTTTGTTATATTTATTAAGTTCTAATAAAGACCATTTCATTAATTATCACCTCTAAGCAACAAAAGCAATTATACAGGGGTATAAAGGGTTTGTCAATGAAATTTTCTTGACAGCTTTCGGTATCTTCAATTATTTTTTCTTTCTGCATTGAGAATTATTTAATGCTACACTATAGAAGAAGGAGGTTATTTATATGTCAATAGTAAGACTTGAAAAAGTAGGATTCACTCGGGATAAAAAAAGACTTTTAAATGACATCAGCTGGTCTATCCAAAAAGATCAGCATTGGGCCATTTTAGGACTAAACGGAGCCGGTAAAACACTGCTGCTCCAGATTATTTGCGGCTATCTCTGGCCTTCTGACGGAACAGTTGAAGTTCTAGGTCAGACGTTTGGTAAAAGCTCAATCCCAGACTTGCAAAGACGAATCGGCTGGATCAGCACAGCGTTGCAATATCGAATTAGAGGGAATGAAACAGCAGAAAAAATTGTTTTATCTGGAAAATTTGCAAGTATTGGCATTTATCAAAAGTATACAGACAGTGAGCTGAATAGAGCCAAAGGTATATTGGCACAGGTAGGCGGAGAACACTTAATTGGTAAGAAGTATGATGTGTTATCTCAGGGAGAACGTCAGCTCATTCTGATTGCACGGGGGTTAATGACGGAGCCTGAGCTGCTTATTCTTGATGAGCCCTGTAATGGCCTGGATTTATTTGCAAGAGAAAAACTGCTGAAACAGATTGAAGGAATCGCTCAAAGTACAGTGAGCCCGACAATCGTTTATGTTACCCATCATACAGAGGAGATTTTACCCTGTTTTGAAAATCTGCTGCTTTTAAAAGATGGACAAATTACAGCCAAAGGTCAAAGAGAAAATTTATTTACTGAAGAAATTCTGACCAATTTTTATTCTGAATCAATCCAGCTGCTGCCGTTGAAGAAAGATCGATTTGCTGTATATCCAAAATAAATAACTAAAAAGTCTTTCTAGTTGAGGCTGTGACAAACATTCATGAGTGTTTGTCACAGTCCCATTTTTCCTTTAAGCAGGAGGAATATTCTACTGATTTATTTTGCAAAATTTTTTTACTGATAAGCAGCGGCAATCCAGAAGTTTCAAAAACTTTTTCCATATCAGCTGCCAATCTCTTTTCGCTTACTATCGTCAGTCACTCTCTCTTTTCGCCACTCCATTCAAACCTCTTATTCATAAAGGACAACCAAAAAAAGAACAGAAGCGAATCTGCCTCTGTTCTCAATTATTCTCGTTAGATTGCTGTTGTAGCTCCACGATAAACGATTCCGCGTCTCGGATCAACAGTGATCAATTCATCCGCAACAACAAGATTTGTCGCATCCGCTGCTCCAACAATTACAGGAATATCTTTAGCAATTGCCACAACTGCGGCATGAGAAGTCAAACCGCCTTCCTCAACAATCAGTGCAATAGCTTTATCAATAGCCGGCATATAATCTTTATCTGTTGTTTTCACAACGAGAATAGAGCCGTCTTTCATTTTAGCATGTGCTTCTTCTGCAGTTTTAGCAACAACAGCTTTAGCAATAACTGAATTTTCTCCGATTCCTTGTCCTTGAACAAGCTTTGATCCAATCATTTGAATTTTCATCAGATTTGTTGTTCCTTTTTCACCTACCGGAACACCAGCAGTAATAATGATCAAATCACCTTCACTTGCAAAGCCGTTTTCCTGAGAAATTTCAGCAGCAAGGTTGAACATTTCATCAGTACTTGACGGTCTTTCAGCAACTGTTGCGTAAACCCCCCATGAAAGAGATAGGCTGCGGGCTTTTTGTTCAGAGAATGTAATTGCAACAATATGCGCTCTTGGGCGATATTTAGAAATCATGCGGGCTGTATGACCAGACTCAGTGGCAGCTACAATTGTTTGAATACCCAAGTTGCGGGCTGTATGTCCAACTGACTGACCAATTGCTTCTGTCATATCTGTTTTGCTGTATAGCTTCAATGCAAATGCATCCTGATCAACCAACGCTTCTTCTGTACGGACAGCAATACGTGACATTGTCTGAACAGCTTCCAAAGGATAATCTCCGGCAGCAGTTTCGCCTGAAAGCATTACTGCATCTGTTCCGTCATAAATTGCATTAGCCACGTCATTTGCTTCTGCACGAGTAGGACGAGGGTTACGCTGCATAGAATCAAGCATTTGAGTTGCTGTGATAACTGGTTTACCCAAAGCGTTACACTTTTTAATTAAGTCTTTTTGTGCAACTGGTACATCTTCTGTTGGAATCTCAACCCCCAGATCACCACGAGCTACCATTAAACCATCAGAAACTTTCAGGATTTCATCAATATTGTCGATTCCTTCCTGATTTTCAATTTTAGGGATGATTTGAATGTGTGTTGCATTTTCTTCTTCAAGAATTTTAGTGATTTCCATTACGTCAGTTGCACGGCGAACAAAGCTTGCTGCAATAAAATCAACCCCTTGTTCGATCCCAAAGCGAATATCCGCAGCATCTTTTTCAGTAATTCCGGGAAGATTAACAGCCACACCAGGGACGTTAACCCCTTTTTTATTTTTCAG
Source organism: Enterococcus sp. BWT-B8 (assembly GCF_020567625.1). Taxonomy (NCBI): domain Bacteria; kingdom Bacillati; phylum Bacillota; class Bacilli; order Lactobacillales; family Enterococcaceae; genus Enterococcus; species Enterococcus sp. BWT-B8. The sequence goes on from NZ_JAJDJV010000011.1 coordinate 8,027, forward strand.
AACACCTTCATTTTTAACCACAGTCACGATTTCATCTGCAGCACGATCAATGTCTGTTACTTCCAAATCAATCAACCCATCATCTAACAGGATGTGTGAACCAATCTGTACATCGTTAATTAATTCCGGATAAGTAATAGAGAATTTTTCGCTTGTTCCCAAAACTTCTTTTGAAGAAATACGTGTAATATCACCAATTTTGAGCGTAATTGCACCATTTTCCATATCGTTCGTACGAATTTCAGGGCCTTTTGTATCTAACAAAATGGCCACTCTTTTTCCGGTAATTTTCATAGCCTCATGAATGTTTTTAATCCGGTTGCCGTGTTCTTCGAAATCTCCATGCGAGAAATTCAAACGACAGACATTCATTCCTGCATTCATTAGGTCTACCAGCATTTCAACAGATTCACTTGCTGGTCCAATCGTACATACGATTTTAGTTTTTTTCATTTACTAAACGCTCCTATTCGATTTTTTTATACAAAAGCTTAACAGCCTATATACAGTATTCCACCTTAATTAAAAGGAAATTTCTTTATTTAAATCATAAAGAGACAAATCAGGTTTATGTTTGTTATTTTCCAGAGTATCCACGATATCAGCTGCTACGACTTTATTGTCAATCATACCAACACACAGACCGCCTTTACCTTCTTTCAACAATTCAACAGCATAACCGCCAAATTTACTTGCAAGAACACGATCACGCGCGCTTGGAGATCCCCCACGGACAACGTGACCTAAAATAGAGACACGTGTATGGAAATCGCCGAATGCTGAAAGTTTTTCAGCAAACTCATTTCCGCCCATAACACCTTCTGCAAGAATGATCAGGCAATGTTTTTTTCCGCGGTCGCGGCCGTCTCTGATACGCTGAGCCACTACGTTTAAATCAAAATCATGTTCAGGAATGATAATTTCATCTGCACCACCGGCTACACCAGACCAAAGCGCAATATCTCCGGCATCTCTGCCCATCACTTCAATAATGAATGTACGTACATGAGAAGTCGCTGTATCACGGATGCGGTCAATTGATTCCAGAACAGTGTTGATTGCAGTATCAAATCCGATTGTAAAATCTGTCCCCGGAATGTCATTGTCAATTGTTCCTGGAACTCCGATTGCCGGATAGCCCCGTTTTGTAAGAGCCATGGCACCATGATAAGAACCGTCTCCGCCAATCACAACAAGACCTTCAATACCGAATTTTTTCAATTGTTCAATCCCTTTCAACTGACCTTCTTCGGTAGCAAACTCAGGATAGCGTGCAGAATAAAGGAATGTTCCGCCACGCTGAATTTTATCGCCTACATCTGAAATATCCAGACGACGAATATCTCCGGCAACCAATCCTGCAAATCCGTAATTGATTCCGTATACTTCAATCCCATCGTATATTCCTTTTCGCACTACTGCACGAATCGCAGCGTTCATTCCCGGAGCGTCTCCTCCGCTGGTTAAAATACCGATACGTTTCATTCGTTTTTTCACCTCATAATAAATTTATACTTTTGATAAACTAATCTTGTTTCATCTTTATTTATGCAAAAATACCACGTCATTCATTTTACCATTAATAGTGGAAAATGTCTTGACAAAGCGTTAAAAAATTCGGAAAAAATGAAAACAATTAGCGTTTTTGCTGAAAGTCATTTGAAAACGACATTCGTTTCTCCCAGAAGCGCTTTAAATTGCTGTTGAACCTCTGTATTTTCTGTAATCCAGTAGTTATTATCCAAAACAATTTTCTTTTTCTGGTCTGCATAAAATAAAACAACGGGTATGCTCCCAGGGTAATGCTGAATAATTCTTCTGATCTCCTGAAGTGTCTTTTGAGCACCTTCCGATTCCTCAATTTTCAGATAACAGGTTTTTTCGCTGATCCCCTTTTCGATTGGAGCTGCTTCGGTAATTTCATTTACCAAAACCTGAAGTTCCTGATTATACGTACTTTTTTCCACTTTTCCCTCAACATAGTATACCTGATTTAGGTGAACAGTCTGTCTCAACGAACGGAAGACGGTTGGAAACAGCGTAAGAGAAATCGATCCGGTGCTGTCATCACCCTCAACAAAAGCCATCTGCTCGCCTTTTTTAGTTCGTATGGTACGTACATTTTTTACATAAACCAGTATACGAACTGTTTGTTTTTCGACAACATCGCTGATCGGGATAATTTGCTTAAGCTTAGCCAACTTTGTAAATTCTTCGGTTGGGTGCCCGGAAAGATAGACCCCTAAGTATTGCTCTTCCTGAGCCAATTTATCCTCAAGTGAATAATCCTGAACCTCTTCTTCCTTCAACTCCAGTGTTTCAAATAAGTCTGAACTGCCTCCGCTGTATAGAATGTTCTGAATCTTGCTTTCCAGCTGCATATCCAACTGTCTGCGGTTTGGAGAAAGTTCATCAAATGCACCGATGGCAATAAGTGGTTCAATCGTTTCTTTTTTTCTCCATTTAGATGAGATACGGAACAGAAACTGATCAAAGCTCTGATAATGTCCGTTCTCTTTCCGCTCGGCCAGGATATCCTGAATAAAATCTCTGCGAATTCCTTTCAGAGAGCTGAATCCAAACGTAATTTCATTCGCATCTTTGAGCAGAAAGCTATAGTGACTGTGATTAATAGATGGCGGAATGATCTTAATTTCATTTTTCTTTGCTTCACTGATATATTCTTTAATTTTGTTTGGATTGTGACGAACAGAATGGAGCAGGGCAGCATAAAAGGCGGCTGGATAATGAACTTTTAAATAGGCCATTTGAAAGCCGATAAAGGAGTAGGCAAATGCATGGGATCTGTTGAATCCGTAGTTTGCGAAACGTTCGATATAATCGTAAATCATATTGGCTGTTTCTTCTGTATAACCCTGTGCCAATCCCCCCTGAACAAAATGGCGGCGTTCCTGATCCAGTATCTCTTTTTTCTTTTTGCTGATGGCTCTTCTGAGAATATCTGCCTGACCCAGACTAAAACCGGCCATTTTTGCTGCAACCTGCATAATCTGCTCCTGATAAACAATGACACCATACGTATTTTCTAAAATAGGCTGTAGAGAAGCATCCGGGTAGTCTATCGGCTCAAGCCCCTTTTTTCGCCTGATAAACAGATCAATATTTTGCATGGGGCCCGGGCGATACAATGCATTCACCGCAGCAATGTCTTCAATACTTGTTGGTCCCAGCTTTCGCAAAACATTTCGAATTCCAGCTGACTCAAATTGGAAAACCCCACTGGTCTCCCCTCTTTGAAACAGTTCTAACGACTTTTCGTCATCCAAAGGGATTTCGCTGAGCTTCAGCTCTTCTTTGTATACTCTTTTAACAGACTTTAACGTATCATCTATAATCGATAGATTTCTCAATCCCAGAAAATCCATCTTCAGCAAACCGATCTTCTCAACATCATTCATTGTGAACTGAGTTAAAAGAATATCATTGGTCCCTGTCTGAAGCGGCACCAGTTCCAGTAAATTTTGATCGGTAATCACCACTCCAGCCGCATGTGTGGACACATGTCGCGGAAGTCCTTCCAGCCGGACAGCTGTATCAAACAGCAGGCGGTTTGTATCAGAGCTTTCTACCAGTTCCACCAATTTTTTAGATTCCTGATAAGCCTGCTTCAAAGTAATTTTAAGTGTATTCGGCACTGCCTGCGACCAGCGATTTGATTCACTTTGTGATAAACCGAACACTCTAGCGGCATCTCTTAAAACCATCTTGGCCGCCATTGTACCAAATGTAGCGATTTGGGCCATATGAAAATGTCCATATTTTTTTTGTACATAAGCTAAAACCTGTTCCCGACGATTATCAGGAATATCCAAGTCAATATCAGGCATGGAGTATCGTTCCGGGTTTAGAAAACGTTCAAACAGCAGATTATACTGAATAGGATCAACATCTGTAATAGATAAGACATACGAAACAAGTGACCCCGCAGCGGAACCCCTTCCGGCTCCGGTGACAATTTTCTGCTGATGGGCAAAAGCCATCACGTCCCAGACAATCAGAAAATAGTCATCAAAGCCCATGTTATGAATGATCGTCAATTCTTTTTCCAGTCGTTCCTGATAGACTTCAGCAGCCTCCGGGACTCTATCTGGCAAACGCTCAAAACACAATTTTCTAAGATATTCTCCTGCTGACAACTCATCAGGTACTGGATAATGCGGTAGCAGCTTCTGATGCAAAGGAAGCTCAAACTGACAGCCTTCAGCAACTCGAACAGCATTGTCTACAGCTTCTGCACCCAGAAGCTCATTTAAGCGAATTTGCGTTTCTCCAGGCTTTCTCAGATAATAAGGTCCATCAATCTCTGTTTCCCTCAAATCAAGCTGCATAGCTGTGCCCGCTTCAATATGTTCCAGTACCCGCAGTGCAAAACCGTCTTCCCGGATTAGATATCTGGTTTCCTGAAGTGCAAGCAGAGAGTATTTTTGTTTTTTTATATAGTCGAATAACGGTGCATCTGTTGATGGATTGCACATAAAAGAAGCCCCGATAAAGAAAGAATCTTTGTCGGCCTTCCTTAAAAGTTCGGACATTTCCTTCTCAGTCTCTTCACTGCTTCGCCCAGGCAGATCATTAATAATTCCTTTGTCTGCAGGCATAATAACAAATAAATGACTTAAAAATTTGGAAAACTCTTCTACCTTCAGCTGACCGTTCTTCGTCATCCTAAGGCTGGAAATCTGCATCAAATTTTGATAGCCTGTGTGATCTTTTGCATAAAAAATCAGCTGTTTCGTCTGATCTGTTGTCTCGGGAGTATAGTCCAGTGTCATTCCTATAATCGGCTGAATCCCTTCCGACTGACAGGCTTCATAAAATTCAACTGCACCATGTAAAACATTTATATCAGCAATACCCAGTTGTTCATAGCCAAACTGTTTTGCCTTCTTAACGAATTCTGCTATTCTGATTGTACTGGAAAGTAATGAGTATGAAGTAATGGTGTATAATTGCGGAAACATAAGAACCCCTCCTTTAAAGCTGGATTTCCCTATCTCTGCTCAATTCTTTACAATAAAAAAAATTGTGCTAAACTATAGCTAGAAAAGAGGTGCTATCCATGCGTTACATCATTATATTATTTTGGTCCTTCTTGTTGGGACAAATCGTGGGATATATTGGCGGTGCCTTGAATAACGGCAGTTACGACTTTATGTGGACAACCATCATATCGCTTATCGCCGGTGTACTTATCATTTCGATCGGACATTTTGCTCTGCCTGAAGAAAAGAGTTCTCAAGCATAACGGCAACAGCAAAAACCAGCTACATTAATTGTAACTGGTTTTTTTTTGTTTTCAACTGTTTATATCCTTTTCCTTAAAATTTTTCTGAAGTTGAATGCAGACAGACAGATATTCCCAAATACAAAGCAGGCAGTCGTAATAAATACTGCACTGTAACTAAATCCATGCGCTACAGTGGAACCGATCATCGGTCCTAAAACCTGACCAAAGTTGCTGAACATCTGATTATAACTGTATATGCGGCTGACTCCCTCGAGCGGAGTCAGCTTGCCGATCAGCGTATTGATTGAAGGCATTAATGCCCCAGTCGAAAAGCCAAGCATAAAGCGCAAAGCACCCAGTTGAAAAGGAGTATTTACAAAAGCCATTGGTATGTAGCAGAAGAAAGACAGCAGCAAACCTGCCAGCAGAACCTTATGATTTCCTATTTTATCTCCGAGTTTTCCAAGCATCGGAGAAGAAATAATAGCAGAAACTCCGGCAACAGACACAATTAAGCCGCTGACAAAGAGAATATTCCCATGATCTCCGCTTAACGAACGAATGTAAAGAGTCAGAATCGGACTAATACTGGTCACACCAATTTGCAAAATAAGTGTTGTCACAAACAGCCCAACTAAAATAGACAAATGATCAATTCTGGAAAAAATTTCTTTTGTTGACATTAAATCCTTTTTCTCTACCGGTTCAAAATCTTCTTTCACCATAAAAATGGTTAGTAGTGTTGTAATCAGCAGCATAAAGCCTGTAATGATAAAAACATTTTGCATACCAAACCACTGAGCTAAAGCTCCGCCAATCGAAGGTCCGATTAAATTTCCGGCAACTGCACCTGTGGAAAGTGTACCTAATGCCCAACCGCTTTTTTCTTTAGGTGCCTGCGAAGCGATCATCGCTGTTGCATTGGGAATATAGCCGGACAAAATCCCATTTAAAAAGCGCATAATCAACAGCCAGTAAACATTCGGAACAAAAGCCAGAGACCCCATCGTAAAGGTCATACCTGCTGCTGCACGAATCATCATAATCTTACGACCTTTTCTATCAGCCAAGTTTCCCCAAATTGGTGCAACAATAGCTGCTGCAAAGGCTGTTACAGAAATAGCCAATCCTGAAAAAAGCTCCACTTGGTCTTTAGGTGTTCCAAGCTGTTCTATGTATACTGGAATAAACGGCATAACCAAGCTAATACTTGCACCTGTGAAAAAGCTCCCCAGCCAGGCAACCATCAAATTTTTCTTCCAGTCTATTTTCATTTCTTTTTCACCACCATACATACAATAGGTCCTCTTTAACTATACTCCACTTTTATCAATCAAACAAAAACTTTATTTCAATTTTTTGAACTTACTCACAAACGGCTTTACTGGAATAGAAATTCTGCACCGTAAATTTCAGATTGTCTCACCATATGTACGTCTGTATGTCTTTCTTGGCTGCACTGTTACATTCTTCGGAGATAAATCAGGCTGGCTTTAAATGACAACAGAAAAAAAGCGGGACAGAAACAACTTCTTCAACAGCAAGCCGAAATTCATCAAAAATTTATGGAACAATTTTTATAAATTCCGGCTTGTTGCTTAAAACTGAGCACTTCTGTCCCGCCGGTTATTCGATTTTAAAGGGTCCTCCATGACATACCATTATCACAGATTCCTTTATTTTTCAGTTTTTATAATGTCGCTAAAATAATAAAATTGATGATAAACAGCGCATTGACAATCCAAATAATTGGTGAAACCTCGTTGATTTTTCCCTTTGCCACTTTTACAATGGCAAAAAACAGAAATCCCGCTGCAATACCATATGAAATGCTGTAGCAAAGTCCCATAAAGATTGAAGCAAAGAAGGCCGGAACAGCATCTTCAAGATCTGTCCATTCAATATCTTTAAATGAAGCAAGCATCATTACACCCACTAAGATCAGAGCAGGAGCAGTTGCCTGAGCCGGAACGATTGAAATTAATGGTGAAAACAGACTGCTTAGTGCAAATAGTGCAGCGACCACTACAGAGGTTAGTCCTGTACGACCTCCGGCACCAATTCCTGCAGCACTTTCAACATAGGTTGTAACATTTGATGTTCCAAAAACTGCCCCGATAGATGTAGCAACAGCATCAGCAAACAATGCTTTATCCATTTTTGTTATAAGTCCTTTGCTCTCTTCCAAAGCAATTTCATCTTCTTTAGAAAAGATTCCTGTACGGCGGCCGGTTCCAATGAATGTTCCAATCGTATCAAACGTATCAGATAAACTAAATGCGATAACTGTCATCAGCACTTGAGGAATCTTTGAGGAATCTGAAAACAGCGACTGCATGCCATCTGGTCCGAATGCGGCGCCAAACGTAGTTCCCAGATCAGAGATAGAACTTCCCAATGAGTTTCCCTGCCAGTCAATAGCAGAAATATCCACAACGCCCATAGGAATAGCTAAAATTGTCGTTGCAATAATCCCCCATAAAATTGCCCCGCGAACATTCATCACAACCAATATAGTTGAAATAACCAGCCCAAGCACAGCAAGTATAATCTCTGGATTGTTAAAGTTTCCCAACGCCGGAACGATACTGTTTCCATTTACACCACCGTTTACAGGTTCTGCCTGAACAGTGAAATCCAGTAAACCAGCATTTTTTATCCCTACATAAGCAACAAAAATCCCAATCCCGCCGCCAATTGCGTGCTGCAGACTTTCTGGAATTGCACGAATAATCAGTTTACGAATTTTAGTTACTGTAATTAAAATATTAATAAGACCACAAATAAAAACCATTGCCAAAGCCTGCTGCCAAGTATAACCAAGACCAAAAACGACCGTAAATGTAAAGAACGCATTTAAGCCCATACCAGGTGCCTGCGCATAAGGGACATTGGCAAACAGTCCCATAATTAAAGTTCCAATAACTGAAGCAACAATGGTTGCTAGAAATACTGCCTGAAACGGCATCCCTGTTTGTGCTAAAATCGATGGATTTACAAATAAAATATAACTCATTGCGAAAAATGTTGTTACCCCTGCGACGACTTCTGTTGGAACAGTCGTCTTATTCTCTTTCAATTTAAAAAACTTATCCATGAACTTTCTATCTCCTCTTCAAAATAATTCATCTGTCTGTTAAGAAAAATAAAATAAATGCAAACTGTAATTCCTAACAAATACTTCTAAAGTATAGGAGATAATTAATATGTTTTCAATTAAATGTTAACTATAAACACAAAAAAACTTCGGATCGTTCGTTTTTTAAACGTTTTCAATTATGTCGATTTCATTTTTATAACATTTTGAACAGATAGAGAGGATAGGAAAATAAATTAAAAAGATGTTTTGATAAAGCTTTTCCGTGTGACGAGCAACCTAATGTACAAAAGAGCCATTTGCTTCTGGAACACTATTTATTCGGTTTTTAGGGGATGCGACATAGTTTTGTCACATCCCCTTGAAATTTAATTTATTCCCATCAGTTATTATACGTTGCTTCTTTTTCTCAAAATATATAATGCGCTGCCAGTCAACAATACAGCTCCTGAAATCATTCCAACACTCGTAATTGTTTCACCAGTGTTCGGCAGAGATCCATCGGCTTCCGTTCCTTCGCTGCTGGTTTTTGTCGCGTCAGATTCAACAGTGTCTACAGTACTTAAGGAGTCCGTAGTCTGAATTGTTCCTCTCAAAACATCCAACGGAAATACAGCACTATATAGCTCTTCAATAACGACAACTGCTGTAATAACATCATTATCTTTAAGATTTAACGTCGAAATATCAATCTTAATACGACCTTCATTATCCGCTTTAGCTGTTATGTCACCCTCAGGCAGTATAGTTCTGTCCTTTGGAAGTACCCCGTTGAACAGAACAATCATTGCATTCGGTAATGTTACACCTTGAAGGTATTGATCTTTTTCATGCAAAGGATCAAAGAATGTCGCCTGACGAATAAATGCTTCTCTGTTTTCCGGTGTAACTGCCGGTTCATCAATCAACTGTTTGCGTGATTCGATAGCCGCTGTGATTTGTTCCCCTGCTGCTTCTTTTGATTCAATGTAGCCGATAAAGGTTTCTGTATCCGGCTGCATTGCATCTACCAACTTAGCCTGAGTAAAGCCGGCAAACCCGTCCCCGCCGCCAAGAAGGAAATCATTGATTACGACACGGTAAGTCTGATCTTTTTCAATTAATTTCCCTGCTGAATCCTTCATCTGCCAAACTTTATACGGCTGTTCCGCATTTTCATTTTTTACAAAGGTATACGATAAGCCGGAGATTTGAAGGAAGTATTTTTCCTCTTCGTCATACTGCTCATTTAAAACCTGTTCAATTTGACTGCCGGTCATTTCAACAATCTGCATAATATTTCCAAATGGCTGAACCGCTTGAGCAGCTCCCCAAGTGATTTCCCCATTTGATCCAACTGCAAGGTCAGCACGAATTCCGCCATTGTTTGTCATGGCAAAATCAACGTCAATTCCATTAATTTTGGCCATAGCCAGCTGACCATCTGTAATCAGATTTCCAAGCGGAGATTCTTTATATTCATTAACCTCTCTGGTAATCGCTTCCGCAGTTTTGGCTGTTCCAATTTTTCTGCTTGTTACTTCGGAAACACGACGGTCTGCATCTGCAACAATTGCGGCTACTTTTTCGTCAGGTTTTGGAACATTATCTCCTTCCGGTGAAACCGGAACAATTTCTGCAGATGGAGCTGCGTCAAAGTCTTGAGCTTTCACATCAATAACTCCCTGAATATCAGCATATCCTTTCCCTTGTGAAGTTGATTGGACTACACGTGTATCTCCAATCAGCCCATTTGTATAGACATGATTATGACCGGCTAAAAAGACATCCACACTATTTTCAGGATAAAGTTCATTTACTTTTTTCATGATATTTGCCGCTTCACCTGAAACGGTTCCTTCTTTGCTGGTTGATGGAACATGAGCCAGTACAACAATGGCATTGACGCCTTTTTCTTTTAGCTCACTCGCATAATAGGCGATTGTTTCTGCTTCATCAAGAAAATCATATTCCTGATAGTGTTCTTTTAAGACCAGATTAGGAATCTCAGTTGTTACGACACCAATAAAACCAATCTTGACTTTCTCGCTTGTTCCAATTTCCTTTACTGTATAGGGCTGCCAGTTAAACGGAATATCCTCCGTATCTTTTTTGACAACATTTCCAACGACTATTTCTGTTTTGGATGCTTCCCGTGAATAGCTGCTCAAAATTCCATACGGGTCTTCTTTGGGATTCATTCCTTTCATAATACGGTCAAATTCCGCCAAGCCTTCATCAAATTCATGATTTCCAAGCGTTCCTATGGTGAAATTCATTTCATTCAGTACTTTGATGGTCGGCTCATCCTGAAGCAACCCGGAATTTGCAGGACTTGCACCTACCATATCCCCAGATTGTACTCGCAATGTCTGAGCTCCCGAATTTGCTTGGGCAAATATGCTTTCTGCCTGATTCAGGTAACTAGCCAAAAGAGCTGCAGTTCCTGCGTTGCTGACTTTATTCCCGGCATCATCATAGTATGAACCTGTTGTGCTTAACGCCCCATGAAAATCATTGATGCCCAAAAGCTGAACCGGAATTTTTTCTGTTATTTCAGCTGTCTGATTTTCTACAGCAGATACTTGATTACCGTTAAACAAGAAGCCTCCTGTTCCAGTTGCTGCAACAGCAGCAAGCAACAGGCACAAGCCCCTATTTCCCTTTGTCATTTATTGTTCCTCCTTATTAATTCTCACCCTTCAGACTATCAATTATTCAAATAAGTGTCAATAACAATTTACAATTCTTCCAGAACAAAACGAGGAGAATCCTTTTCATGAATGATGGCAGATTTATTCGAGAACTTTTAAAGGTATTCCTTTTTTCTCTTTAAAGCCTTGCCATTTTATCTCTATATGCTAGACTAAGAAAAAGAAAATTGTCCAAGGAGGAACTTTTTTGAAGAAATTAATCGCCATCGATTTAGATGGAACAACACTTAACGCTCAATCTCTGATCAGTAACAAGACAGAACATATATTAAAAAAAGCGATTGCCCAAGGTCACTATGTCAGTATTGCTACAGGTCGCCCCTATCGCTTGAGCCATCAATTTTATCAGCAGCTCAATTTAGATACTCCCATGGTTAACTTTAACGGCGGACTCGTTCATATACCAGATAAAGTATGGGATAGAGAGCGGGCTTCCAGTGTCCATCGTGATATTGTTTTTGATATCCTCTCTCAGAAGAGTGCACTGAATCTTGATTTTGTTGCCGCTGAGAATAAAGAAACCTTCTTTATTGACAGCTTTGATTATTTTGACTCTGCTTTTTTTGCAGCTGAACCAAATGAAAAAAATCTGCTGACCGTTCAAAATATGACAACTAACCCTACTTCATTAATGATCTGTCCGGCAAAGGATCGTGTTGATCAGGTTTCTGAAGTCTTAACAAAGGAATATGGAAAAATTCTGGATATTCGTACATGGGGCGGCGCCATGCCTATTCTTGAAATTGTGGCGAAAGGAATCCAAAAAGCAAAAGGCGTGGCTGAAGTAGCAGATTTTCTGAGCATTCAGCAAAAAGATGTTATTGCGTTTGGTGATGAGCATAATGATGAAGAAATGATCGAATATGCCGGGTGGGGCGTTGCCATGAATAATGCCGCTGACAGAATCAAAGAAGTTTCCAATGATATAACCGATAAAACAAATGATGAAGACGGTTTGGCTGATTATCTGGAAAAATACTTGAATTTAAATTAACTTGATTCTAAAAAGAAGCTGTAAAGCAATCGCTTCCCGACAAAACTGTCTTGGAGCTGCTTACTTATTCAGCTTCTTTTTCTTTCTTCACGTTCTAATCTCTGTTGCTTTCCTTACACATCCGCACATCAATCTCATTCTTCATTTGAGGAGAAGACAGCCCTTTTACATATAACAACGTCAACCAGCTTTCTGCCCCATCTAAAAACTCATTAAGCATTGCGTTCGTTCATCGAAATCAATAGGTTCCACAAGGTAAATAACCAATTCCGTCACATCCCGAACAGCCATCTCAGGGACCTCCAGATTTCTTTGAACCTTTTTCAACACTTCTTTAAACTGTTCTTCGGCTTTTTCAGAAAGTATGCTGTTTTTGTTATTCCAACCTGTACTGACAGTGTCAACCATCCTAAATCTCCAGAACATTCAATTTGACGAATACAAGCTTCCAATAGTTGATGCACCGCTTCCAGGTTTCTTTTTTGTTTCATACGTGTTTTCCCTTATCTTTTGTCCGATGATTCTTAAACTGCTTTCAATCTATGTTGAAACAAAAAAAGTGCATACTTTAAATAGTATTGCTGACCTGAAATATATCTGATTAAACTTAAAAGAATCTTCTTAAAATATCAATCAAGTACGTAACAAGTCGAAATAAAATATACACTGTAAAGAGGTTTACCAAAATAAGACGTAGTAAATTCGTAGAGCTTGCTTTAATATTTCTCCACATAAATGGACGCAGGAAACGAGGAACCCGGGATACTTTATTCATTTTAAGTCGATAGTCCGTGCTATAGGTCAATTCAAGCATATTGTAATATAACACTTGAAACGGCTGTTTGGTGAATAACGTTTTTGTAAAACCAACTAATAACGTCAAATCTCTGTTATTTGAAGGAAGATTGCGGGAGCCCTGTTTGTTAATTCTAATTTTTTCGCTATCATTCATTAAGATGTTATATGTAAATTCATCTTCTTCAATTTTTTTAATTTGAACGTTCGCCTGATTTTCTGACAAAAATTGCTCATAGAGCTGATTGAAAGCCAGTCGTTGTTTGATAAAGAAAAATAATCCAGCACCAAACAGAAGAATGAGTAAGAGATTAACTACCAAACTATCTGGATAGAAAAACGTGTAAATACTTAAGATTGGCAAAGGAACAGCCATCAAAATGATCCGCTTCAAATAATAGCTGCGATACATTCCTTCCATTGTTCGCTTGTAATAACTAAAATCGAGTTCAACATATTCCATAAAATTGCTCCTTTAATTTGCTGCAGCTGACCAAGGAACCAACCTAACCTTATACACTACAACAGTTTATAAATAAAAAAGAATTGTTCTCACTAAAATACTAAGAAGCAAACTCTTTCTAATTATTATAACCCAAGTAAAGGCTGATTTCGATAATAATCTTTTTTTGAATTTACCTCAAATTTTAGAAACGAATACAGAAAATCATTGAACTAACAGTATTTCGAAGTGTATTTCATTTGTTTAGAAAACAGCTGCCGTAACTACTGATATAATAGGATTTTTAGCGACTAATGGGTAAATTCAAATAATCTTTTCGTTCAAATGATAGATTCCTTGTACTTCTTCCCCAACTCCTCTTTGTCAGGCGTTTCAGTTTATACTTTAATTGTTGTATGGAAAGCTGGTGAGGTCTCGCTTGATGACTCCTGCTTTACGGGGTATAAAAAAACAACTCCTAATAACTTAAACTTTGGGTCTGTTGATTTTGTGATTTTTCACTATTGCAATCAATCCTATTCATCCACACCAACAGCTCCTTTGCTCCACTTTATTGCTCCCTTCAGATTTTTCTGCTCTAACATCTGAACCATTAGCTTTCCTACATACATTATGTTATTTTTTGTAAATTCGGTATCTAATTTCACGCTTTCTGTCAGTGTTTTTCCTCTCCTGCTTGAGATTTTTCTAACAATAAATTCATTCACCCCTTTCGCTTGTATTAACTTTCACCGCCCCTCTTCATTACTATGGCTTCTACTTATGCGATTATTCGTCACAGTCTTTCTATATACCAAGTAATCACAGGTAAAAAAAAATTGGGCTGACTTCTCACGTTCAGTTATTTATCACTAAAAGAGTTTGGGGCAAATACATGAGACCTGCCCGGTTAAGGTGCAACCTCTTCCTCTCTATCTATTCGTCACATTTACACCGACTGATCAGCTCAGTAGTTATTGGATTTTGACTTTCTTTGGCCATCTTATCCTAAGTCATCTTTTATGTAATTTCTATTTGTCAAACCGGAGATTTGCTTTAGACTTCCTTCTGATCCTGTATCACCATAGACCCCCTTGTCCTCAGCCAGGCTTTTCCCACTACTCGGACATGCTGTGGACTTGCCCCCATTAAAGCTTGCCATGCTAGGCAAACCAAAAAAGCAGAATTCTTCTTATAAAGAATTCTGCTAAATATTGGCATAATAACGTTTTTATTATTCTCCAGCGTTTGCGTCTTTGAGACCGTATTTCTTGTTGAAACGGTCCACACGTCCATCCGCTTGAGTGAATTTTTGACGTCCAGTATAGAATGGATGAGAATCAGATGTGATTTCCACACGAATCAATGGATACGTGTTGCCATCTTCCCATTCAACTGTTTCTTGAGAGGCTTTTGTAGAACCTGACAAAAATTTAAAACCTGTTGTTGAATCCATGAAAACTACTGGATGATAATCTGGATGAATCTCTTGTTTCATAATCTTTTTCGCTCCTTCGCCCTGAGCCATTTGCTGAATCAGAGTTTATTTTGTCAAAATACAACAGTACAATAATAGCACGTTTCAATTTTGGTTGCAATCATCTTTTCAAATTTCTTTTTGGACCTGGTTTACTGAACGAAACATCATGAAATGCTTCAAAAAACTCAGTATTACTCTTTGTTCTTTTCAAAAACTTGATAAACTGCTCTGTATAATCAAGCGAGTCTCCAGTCATGTTATTTCTAAGCTTCCAAATCTCT
This sequence comes from Enterococcus sp. BWT-B8, assembly GCF_020567625.1. NCBI lineage: Bacteria > Bacillati > Bacillota > Bacilli > Lactobacillales > Enterococcaceae > Enterococcus > Enterococcus sp. BWT-B8. The sequence goes on from NZ_JAJDJV010000011.1 coordinate 23,057, forward strand.
TCAAGGTGTTTGCTGTTCATCAGCAGCTCTTCTTTTCTGGTTCCTGATTTCTTAATATCGATCGCAGGGAAAATACGCCGCTCTGCAAGATCTCTTGAAAGATGAAGTTCCATATTTCCAGTTCCTTTAAATTCTTCATAAATCATATCATCCATTCGGCTTCCGGTATCAACCAGAGCTGTTGCCAAAATTGTCAGACTGCCGCCCTCTTCAATATTTCTGGCAGCTCCAAAGAATCGTTTTGGTTTATAAAAAGCAGCAGGATCAATTCCCCCGCTTAATGTGCGGCCGCTTGGTGGAATAACCAGATTATAAGCTCTGGCAAGACGAGTGATACTATCCATCAAAATCACTACATCCCGTTTATCCTCAACCAGACGCATTGCCCGATCCAACACCAGTTCGGTTACTCGTGTATGATTTTGGGGCTGCTGGTCAAATGTAGAGGAAACAACATCTCCTTTGACACTGCGTTCCAGATCAGTCACTTCTTCCGGACGTTCGTCAATTAATAGAAGGATCAATTCCACTTCTGGATGATTTTCTGTAATTCCATTGGCAATCTCCTTCAGAACACTGGTTTTACCTGCTTTTGGAGGAGCAACGATCAGCCCTCGCTGACCAAAGCCGACTGGAGAAAAAATATCAATCATTCGAGTAGAAACTCTTCCCGGTGTTGTTTCAAGCTGAATTTGCTTTTCCGGATATAAAGGTGTCAGTGCAGGAAAATGCGGACGCTGCTTTGCTTCTTCCGGATCTTTGCCATTTACACTCTCCACGTGCATCAACCCGTAATAACGTTCTGATTCTTTAGGCGGGCGAGCTTTACCTGCAACCTTATCTCCATTCCTCAGACCGAATCGCCGAATTTGGGAGGAAGAAATATAAATATCTTCTGCACTTGGTCCATAATTGATTGGACGCAAAAAACCATAGCCATCCTGAGAAACAATATCTAGAATCCCTTCCATAAAGAAGAAACCCTGCTTCTCAGCTTGAGCACGAATTACTGCCAAAGAAAGCTCTTTTTTATTCATCTGACTGTAGTAAGGAATTTTAAACTCTTTTGCATAAGCGTAAATATCCTTCAGCGTACTGTTTTCCAGTTCCGCCATCGTCAAATAGTCACTCATTGACTCACCTCAAATTCTTTTTCCGTTTCTATCATCTGAATATCTGCACCAAGACCTGTCAGTTTTTCAATAATGTGATCATAACCGCGTAAAATATATTCAACATTATAAATCGTTGTAGTTCCTTCAGCCATCAGTCCTGCTGCAACCAGGCATGCGCCTGCTCTCAAATCAGATGCAGTAACTTCCGCACCATGAAGCTTTGCAGGGCCGTTTAAAAGAATCATATTGCCTTCAACAGAAGCATTAGCGCCCATTCTTGCAAGTTCAGGAATATGCTTGGTTCGTTGAGAATAGATTGTGTCCACTACCTGACCGGTTCCATGTGCTTTTAACAGAAGCGGTGTCAGAGGCTGTTGTAAATCCGTTGCAAATCCTGGATAAGGATACGTTTTTACATTAATCATTTTTAAGTCATCAGAAGGATGTACCTCTATCATATCTTCTTCGATAGTCATTTTGACGCCCATCTCCTGAAGTTTGGCGATAAAACTCTCCAAATGTTCATAGATCACATTTCGAACTTTTACTCCCTGCCCCATTGCTGCTGCAATAGACAAGTACGTCCCGGCTTCAATCCGATCCGGAATAATGGAATGGCGGCAGCCATGCAATTCCTCTACCCCTTCAATTCGAATGATGTCTGTGCCGGCTCCGCGGATTTCAGCACCCATGTTATTCAACAATGTTGCTACATCAATAATTTCAGGCTCTCGTGCAGCATTTTCAATGATTGTTTTACCTTTTGCTTTGACCGCAGCCAGCATAACATTAATAGTTGCTCCGATAGAAACCATATCCATAAAAATTCTGGTTCCGGTAAGCTCCTCATCTGTACGCAAATACATCGCACCATGTTCATTGGTAACTGCCGCACCTAATGCTTCAAAGCCTTTCACATGAAGATCGATTGGACGAGGACCTAAATAGCAGCCTCCCGGAAGACCAACGACTCCTTCACCAAATTTTCCCAATAGAGATCCCATAAAATAATAGGAAGCCCGCAAGCTGTTTATTTTGCCTGTAGGCATTGGGACTGAAACAATCTCAGTTGGATCAATCACCAGCGTATTGTCTTTAAATGTCGTTTTGGCACCCATGATTTCAAGAATCTCAATCAGCGAATGAACATCTTGAATATCCGGCACGCCGTCTAAAGTAACAGGTGAATCAGCCAAAATTGCTGCTGGAATTAAAGCTACTGCACTATTCTTTGCGCCGCTTACCCAGACTTCACCTTTTAAAGGTCGATTACCATTAATTACTATTTTTTTCATCTATTTATCTCACCTAACTATGTCAGAAACTGAGCTATTTTTTAATATACCCAAACTATTCTAACACAAGACACTTCAATAAAAAAGAAATCTTTTCAAGAATAACAAAACAGCTGCCAATTGAGCTTAAAAATCTCCATCAACAAATCTGAACTCTATATTGATTCTGCTGCTGTTTTTCTTTGAGCATCATTCCCAAAATTTTTAATGTTAATTAAAAAAAACTGTCCCAGCTTATTTCACTTGGACAGTTTTTTATTGCTCCTTAGAATCAGGAATTATGCTTTGTTGTCAGAACCGAACCATTCAATACGTTGTTCAACCAGTTCAGTAATTGCTTTTGTACCAGGTGCCAATAATTTACGAGGGTCAAAGCCTTTACCTTCAAGGTCTTTGCCTTCTTCAATATATTTACGCGTCGCAGCAGCAAATACTTCTTGTGCTTCTGTATTTACATTAATTTTAGAAACACCCATTGAAATGGCTTTTTGAATTTGATCTAAAGGAATACCAGATCCTCCATGCAATACTAATGGAATGTCGCCAACAGCGTCCGCAATAGCTTGCAGGTGATCAAAAGCCAGACCAGACCAGTTGTCTGGATAAGCACCGTGAATATTGCCAATTCCGCAAGCCAAGTAGTCAATGCCGGTTGCAACCATTTGTTTACATTCTTCTATATCAGCTAATTCGCCGGAACCAATGATCCCGTCTTCTTCTCCGCCGATAGAACCAACTTCACATTCTACAGAAACGCCTTTAGCATGAGCTTTCGCTACAACGTCTTTTGCTTTTTCGATGTTTTCCTCAAATGGAAGATGAGATCCGTCAAACATAACTGAAGTATAGCCGACTTCGATACATTCCAGTGCATCTTCATATTCACCGTGGTCTAAGTGAAGTGCTACAGGTACAGTAATACCCATTGAATCAACTAAATCTTTTACTAGGTCGTAACATACTTGATAACCGCCCATGTATTTTGCAGCTCCCATAGAAGTCTGAATTAATACTGGTGCTTTTTTAGCTTCAGCAGCTTCAAGAATCGCTTTTGTCCATTCCAAGTTATTTGTGTTGAATCCTCCAACACCGTAGCCGCTTTTACGTGCTGCTTTAAGAAATTCTGTTCCTGATACTAATGGCATAAAAAATTCCTCCTAAGTTTAAAAACCATATTTGTTAAGGCTATCCTTAACCAACAGATTCATTTTATCACTATTTTTGGTACTTTTCTACTAAAATTACCTCTTTCAGAAAATTTTATACAGACTTTCACAAAGTAGTCTGTATGGAAAATGCTCCGACGTAAATTCTCCGGTTTTTTCACACCAATCAATCCCCTCTAAACTATTACAGCTTGTTCAGTTTTTGATCGTATAAAACTTTAAGTCGTGCTCTGCAGGATAGGTTGAAGAAATAGGCCTTTCCATACAATAATTTTATTTTCAAACGATCTATGAAGAACTGTTCGGTTACGCTTTTTTGATGCTTTTGATAAATTTTCAGCTGCCGCTAATAACAATTTTATTTGATCCGATGCTTTTTCAATTCAGGAAAGTTTCCGGTTGATTTAAATGCTCTTTGTTCCTCTTCATTGGCAAAACGCCCCAGTACTGTCTGGGTCGGAACTATATTCACAAATGCATTTTCATCATACATCTGCACTACCTGTTCCAATTCATATAGTTCATAGCGTGTGATGACCATCATAATCATCTTTCCTTCAGCTTTTGAATACCCTCCTATTGATGGCAGCAAGGTCATCCCTCTGGCAATTTGTTCTGCAATCCCCTGAATAACAGAATCAGGGTTTGTCGTGACAATCATTGCTGTTACTTTTTGGTGACTGGTATGCAGCGTATCAATCACTTGGGTCATGCAGTAAATGGAAATGATCGTATAAAGCGCACTCTCCCAGTTAAACAGAAATCCGGCTATAGCGACAATGATACTGTTTAAAGCAAAAATATAGTTGCCGACTGTTCTCCCTGTTGTTTTAGACAAAACCAGAGAAACAACATCCATCCCGCCAGTGGTAAAGCCCATTTTCAATGAAAAGCCTGCACCGATTCCAAGCAGAACTCCGCCCACAATTGCATTCATTAGCGGATTGTCTGTTACTGTATATACAGGTACAACCATTGTAAGCAATGAAATGCAGGCAACATTCACAAAGCTGAAAATTGTCGCTTCCTTTCCAAGCTTCCAAAAGCCTAAAATAAAAATTGGCAGATTGAGAAGTAAAATAAAAATACCTGTATCTATGGTGACTGAAAAATTACTGTATAGCAGTGTCGCTAAAATTTGAGCAATTCCGTTCATTCCAGCTGAAAAAACTTTTGCAGGAATCAAAAACAAATTCAAGCCCATTGCTCCTGTCAGCCCGGTTAGGAAAATGACTATAACTCTTTTCATAAATTCTGATTTCTTTCGTGAAGCAAGAACGTTTCCCATCTACTCTACTCCTTTACTTTCAATTATTTTATATTCATCTTAACCAGATTAGCTGTTTTTTATTCTTAAGAACAAAATTGCGCATACTGAATAAGCTAAACTCTGTCATTTCAAAGGTCTCTATGTTTCCAGCCAAACCTTCCGGAAAATAATTTCTCTGATAAAGAATAACAGGTTATGGGAAGAAAAAAAAGGATTTCTCTCTGATTTTTCGGATAAGCTCTTGTCTGTTCCTGCCATCATTGATACTATTAGTAAAACAACAGTATACAGGGGGTTACAAAATGGCAGCAAAGGATGCAAGTTTTGATGTAGTTTCTGAAATGAATATGGAAGAAGTTAAAAATGCAATGCAAATCGCTTTGAAAGAAATTAAAAATCGCTTTGATTTTAAAGATTCACTCGTTGATATTAAACTTGAAAATGGGCGGCTGGTCGTTGTTGCTGATGATGACTATAAGGTTGAACAAGTAAAAGATGTATTGTTCAGCAAATTAGTGAAACGGGAAGTACCTATCAAAAACATTCAGTTTTCTGATAGTGAAAAATCTCTTGGCGGAACAGCACGTCAATATGGCGAGCTGATCAGCGGGATCGATAAAGAAAATGGAAAAAAGATTAACAATGAAATAAAAAAATCCGGATTGAAAGTTAAGTCTCAGTATCAGGAAGATAAAATTCGGGTGACAGGGAAAAGCCGTGATGACCTTCAACAAGTTATTACATTGCTGAGAAAACTGGATCTGCCGCTGGAACTGCAATTTACAAACTATCGATAATATCAAACAGCCTCATGAAAACAAAAACAGCGTTTTCATGAGGCTGTTTTTTACAGTCAGTTTAATAAATTTTTTCTAACACTTTTTTTTGGAGGCAGCTGCCAACGCTTTTCCAAGTACACGCGTTTGCATCGAGAATCAAACAAGGTCCTTCAATTCCTAGTGGCTCTGCCATTTAGAAATTGTTGAGATCGAAATGAAGTGTAGTGTAATGTAGTGAGACTTGTAAATACAAGGCTTTTCTACTGTTGCAGGAACAGCTAGCAGAATGGTATGCAGACGACATCCTTTGAAGGTGCAAACATTCAAGCTTTAAACGGAGTCTGCCCCCCTTTGATCCAGCAGAATGCTGGACGAATGACAACCACTGTTGATTTATATTGGCGCATATCCAGTAGTCGCAACTGCTGGACATGCGCCACGTTTCTTGGATTAGAAGTATAACTTAGTTTTAATTTGGGCGACACACGAAAGTCCTCAGACAGGTTCTGAATTCTATTTGAAACATCTATTGCATTACAAGGCAGCTTCTTGTTCCAGTATCACCCCAAATAAATCTTCTGCTATAACTCTTTTAAAATGCTCTCTATTCTTTAGGGATGATCGACCAGATTAATCCCAGCACTGCAGTAAATAAAATAACCAAAAAGAGCCACATTCAATCACCTCATTTTACAAAAGGAATCAACACCAGCAGAGAGGAAAAAAGCAGTAGAATTAAAAAAATAAAGACATAGAGAGAAACCGTTCCTACAATTTCAACGATTCTCGTTAGAATCAAGCTAGTTGTGAAAGCAGTCAGTGCTGAATTCATCAGATTAAGGACCAGACGAAAAGAGCCTGTACTCCCTTTCCACCAGCCTGCTAAAAAAAGTAGCACTTGCAGCCACCCCCAGCATACTTTAACGCTGAGAATACAGCACCCTATCCGTAATAATGATAAATTTTTTGAAAAATAAGCCAATACCTGTATAGAAGAAAAGTATTTTTTTTCTGGGCTATCCTTTCCTACTGGCTAAAATAGATACTATCACTGACAGAGCATTTACTAGAGCCTTTTCCAGACATTTGATTAATGGTCTCCATTAAAACACAAAGCTGGAGAATCATCGCCCTCAATAAGAAGAATTTTTCTATTCATCTGCTCACCAAGCTGTCAAACAAATGAAACTACCTTTTCTCTTGGTCTGTAACTGGGAATAACGATCATCTCTGTTATCTGGTCACCTGCTTTCATTTTAGTAAAGTAAGAATAACAAGAGGAACTTAAAAAGAACTTAAACAACAAAAGAGTTTTATCTATTTATTTCTCTGATCTCCAACTTCTCTCAGAATACTAAAAAGTGTCCGAAGCTTTTAATTTCGAACACTTTTTTGTAAAAATATCTGTTATTCTCCTTCCAAATAGGCGCGCAGTCCTTTACTGTCCTTATCACTGTTCAAGCCCACTATCAGTCGAATTCGAGCTTTTTGTCCATTTAACCCTCTGGCAAAAATCACTCCGCGTCTCTTCAGCTCGACCCCGCCGCCTTCATAAGCATAGATATCTTCCGCAATGCCATTGGAACACCGTGAAACCAAAACAACCGGTATTCCTCTATCCAGAATGACTTGCAGATTTGTCAGAACAGCTGGCGGAAGGTTGCCGGCTCCCAAGGCTTCAATAACCAGTCCAGCGAGGCTTTCTGTATTAAGCAGTTTAAAAATCTCTCCGTTCATCCCTGCGTAAGCTTTCACTAAAAATACTTCTCCATCAATATTCTGAATATCACAGACCTCTTCCGGCATAACTTCTTTTATATAAAAAGTCTTTCCCTTCGTCAGCATACCAATAGGTCCAAATGTCGGTGTACGAAATGTTGCCACATTTGTTGTATGCGTTTTTGTCACATACTTTGCCATATGGATTTCATCATTCATTACAACCAGTACTCCTTTTCCTAAGGAGTCATCTGAAGCAGCCGTCCATACTGCACTCATGAAATTGTACAGCCCGTCGCTGCCAATTTCATTACTGGATCGCATGGCACCTGTTAAGACGACAGATATTTTTTTGGGCACAGTCAATTCCAAAAAATAGGCAGTCTCCTCCAACGTATCTGTTCCATGTGTAATAACCACTCCGTCAATCCCTTCTTCAATTGCATCAAGAATACGTTCTTTTAATAAGAACATTTCACTTAATGTTATTTGCGGAGAAGGAAGGTTGAACATTTCTTCTACAATCAATTCTATTTCTTCGGAAAACAGTTCGTTTTGATTCAGCAAAGGATTTTTCTCATTTAAAACGACCCCTCCTCCAATATCTTTTGACATCGAAATAGTTCCTCCTGTATGTAAAGCAAGTATCCGTTTCATTCTTTTACTCCTTTTTCAAACTTCTCTTTTGGCTGCCAAAACTGTTCGATCTGTCTTTCCAAATGAGCCAGCGTTGGTTGAACCTGCGCACGATACCAATGAGGCGGCATCAGCCGCTGATAATCCGGACTTGCAAACCGCTGATCCAGCAGCAAGACAACTCCGCTATCTGCCGCATCTCGAATCACACGACCAGCTGCCTGTAATACTTTGTTCATCCCCGGAATTTGATAAGCATACTGAAAGCCCAATCCCTGTTCATCAAAATAATGCTTAATCAGCTCCTGCTCTTCATTAATTTGAGGCAGACCAACACTGATAATAGCTGTCCCGATCAGCCGGTCTCCCTTTAAGTCGATCCCTTCAGAGAAGACGCCTCCCAAAACACAGAAACCAATTAACGTTTCTTTCGGTTTTTCTGTAAATTGTTCCAGGAATCGTTCTCTTTCTTTTTCCTCCATTTCAGTCTGTTGAATCAGCAGCTTAATATCGGGGTTCTTTTCATTAAAAGCGTCATAAACCATATCCAGGTATGCATAAGAAGGAAAGAAAAAGAGATAATTTCCTTTCTTCTGCTGAATCATGGCCGTTAGACTTTGAATTAACGTATTCAAGCTGTTTTGTCTTTCTCTATAGGTTGTCCGAATATAATTGGCAATCAGCAGCAGTTGATTTTCTTCCGGAAACGGATTAGGAATCCTGTAGGTCAGACTCTCATCTGTTCCCCCCAGAATTTCTTTATAATAACTCAGCGGTGTAAAGCTGGCTGAAAATAAAATTCCGGTATGCGCCATACTCAATTTTTGATCCAGAAGATAGGATGGATCAAGACAGAACTGCTTAATTATAATTGTATGGTTTTTCTTTTGAATATACGTACAATAATGATCGTCATAAAATTCGCTGATTTTCAAATAGTTCAACATGGAAAAATAGATTTCCAACACCTGATTTAATTCCGGCAGCTCCTGATTTTGCGGCAGCCATTCGCCAATTTTTTCCGTCAGTCGAAAAAGCTGTTTGTTCAGGCTGTCAATCGGAGCCGGCTGGGAAATAAACTCTTTTTCTTCACTTTTACAATATTCATCCAATTGATTAAGCTCATCGATAACTTGATTAATTGTACGAGTTAAAGACTTCTGCTTCTTCCCTAACAGTTTCTTCAGCACAGACACCTGAAATTTGGATAACTCTGCTGAATACATTTCTCTGGACCGATTCACTAGATTATGTGCTTCATCAATCAGAAAAACGTACTCTTTTTTTACACCCTCATCAAAAAAACGGCGAAGATAAACGACTGGATCAAATACATAATTATAATCACAAATTACTAAATCACACCAAAGACTGATATCCAGTGATAACTCATAAGGACAAAGCTGGTGTTTTTGTGCATATTTTTCAATAATAGGTCGTGTGAACTGATCCTCACTGTGAAGAATATCCCATAAGCCTTCATTCAAGCGGTCATAATAGCCAGCTGCAAAAGGACAGTGCTCGGGAGTGCAGTTTCTTTCTGACAGAAAACAAATTTTATCTTTCGCTGTAATCGTGATACTTTTGATCTTCAGTTCTTTTTGTTTCATTCCTTCAACTGCATCTTCCGCCACCTGACGAGTAATTGTTTTTGCCGTTAAGTAAAAAATCTTCTCTGCTTTCTTTTCTCCCATTGCTTTCAATGAGGGAAACAGTGTGGAAATCGTTTTACCCGTACCTGTGGGAGCTTCCACAAATAAACGCTTTTCACTAAGAATGGTCTTATAAACACCAACAGCCAATTCACGCTGGCCTTTGCGATATTCACCATAAGGGAAAGAAAGATTTTTTAGTGATTCATTCCGAATTACTCGCCAGTTTTCATTAAAAATCAACCACTTTTCATATTCAGCCAAGAGCATATCCAAAAACTTGCCAAGCTCTGTTTGTGTATAAATTTTTTGAGTTTTCGTTATTTCCTCAGTTGTTGTTTGATAATAGGTCAGCTGCAGGACAACCTCAGTTAGTTCCTCCTGCTGACTGTATATTGCACCATAGCACTTTACCTGATTCCAATACATATCAAGCTGTTCTTCATACAAATCTTCAAAAGCCGCTTCGGAAGTTTTTATCTCGTCTATTACTATTTCTTCTTCTTCGTTTTTAAAGAGACCATCCATACGCCCTTCTACAAAATATGATGTATTATTTAATCGAATCTCTTTCGAAATTTTTATTTCTTTTTGATAGTTCTTCCCTGCTTCTTTTTGTATCTTTCTATGAATACGCGCTCCTTCCTGAGCGGTATGACTGCTGGTCTTTCGTGCATCTATGCTTCCTTTACGCAAAATAAATTCAACCAGTTTACGAATCGGAATCTTTTCTGAATCAAACACTTTCCATCACCTCGTAATCTCTCTTATTATAAAACATACGTTCGTAAATGGAAAGGATAACTAAAGAAAATAAAAAAAATCTAAGAGGAGCCTATCAGAGTCCTTCTCAGATTCTATAATCGTATCAATTATGTTTAATAAAAATTATTCGACCAGATTTTCCCTTACCTTCTTTGGCAATTTCGCTGCAGTCAGTTCGTAGGATTTTTTCATTAATCCAAGATACTCTTTCTCAGAAAATGTGCTGTCTTTAAGGATAATTGAGTTCCAGTGTGTTTTGTTTGCATAGTATCCCGGAACCACAAACGTATACTGTTCTCTTAACAGTTCATTTTCTTCTGGCAGACCTTTAAAGGTGAAGATTTCATCACCTTCTTTGTTTGTACCCATTAATGCAAAAAACTTTCCGACAATATCAAAATAATCACATCCCCAGCTTTCCCGGTAATACACACTGGCACCCGGCAGTTTTCCAGCTTCTTTTTTGATTACTTCTTTCAGCTCTTCCATTTTTCGTTTCGCCTCCTTCATTCATTAAAAAAGGAGCTGGGAGATCCTTTCCCAACCCCATAAATATTGATTTAGTCTCTTGAAAAAATTCGCAGGAATGCCAAAAACAAATTAATGAAATTAAGATACAGCTGTAAAGCCATAAATACAGCAATCCCATTTCCAGCTGTTCCATTTGTTTCAAAGTAGATATTGCGGATTCGCTGATTGTCATATGCGGTTAATCCGGAAAAGACCAGCACAATTATGATTGATACTGCGTAATCCATTCCGCTGCTTTGGAAAATGAACGCATTCAACAGAACAGCGATAATAATTCCAAACAATGCGGCATATAATGCTCTACCCATTCCTGACAGATCTTTCTTCGTCAACACACCGACCAAAGCCATACAGCCAAATGTAGATGCCGCACTGACAAAAGCCGAAACGACTGTTGCCGGAGTATACATTGCAACAGTAACTGCGAGAGTCAGTCCGTTAATCATTGAATAAACAATGAACCCGCCAATTGCCAATGTTGGATTTTTCTGTGCTTTGGCAGCCAAAAAGAGGACCAAAGCAATCTCTACAATCCACATCCCCGTAAAGGCAAGTGGATACTTATAAAAAATCGTGAAAATTTGGTAAGCATAAACTTCTAAAACAATGTAAGAAATGATGGCACTGATTCCGATTCCCATTGCCAAAAAGCCATAAACTTTTGCATAAAAATTATTTAGTCCATCTTGGATTTTCGTTGTTTCAAACTGATTCATTTCTGACCCCTTCTTTCTCTTCTGGTTCCTCTAAATCTACATGTTTTGGCGGCTGTACTAATACAACAGCATCCAATACTCTGTTTTCCTCTTCGTTAACTGCCTCAATTGAGATTGTAACAACATCTTTCATCTTGTCAATTTTGATTACTTCAAATTGAAACGTCAGTGTTTCATAGTGAAAAACTGGTTCCAGAAAGTTAATGGAAAAATTGACGACGTGAGAGCCCGGTCCGGGCAAATGCTTTGAAATGGCACTTGTTATGATGCCCATCAACATGATCGATGGTACGATCGGCTTTTGATATTCAGTTTGTTTGGCATAATCATGTTGGATATAAAGAGGGTTTGCATCATTCGTTAAGCCTAAATAAAGCAGCAGATCCTTGTCTTCGATTGATTCCGTCAAAGACAACGAATCACCTTCCTCAATATCTTCGATGGTTTTGCCTAATTTTCTCGGTTTTCCGATGTTCAAATTAGTACACCTCCATTAATGATAAGATTATTGTACCAAAAACACTGCAAAAGGCAAGTAGGGGGAAACGGGAAGCAACACATTTGGGTGCATACTTAGATAGTGGGAGACCGCTAATCCGCATTTTGGAGATGCATCATTTAGTTGTAAAAGCGTTTCGGACAACCATTTTTCTTCCTCTTTTCACTTCCTGAAAAATGCTTGATATCCCTTTCGCTTACATTTTTAAACATTTTTTCTCAGCAAAAAAAGATTTGGAATTTCTCTCATCCAAACCTTTTTCTGCATTCATTTTTTAATGACTGAAAAAATCTAATACAACCTGTTCAACTCAGCCATTTAAAAGATTTTCACCATTTGATTCAATGACCTGTTTGTACCAATAGAAAGATTTTTTTCTGCTTCTTTCCAGCGAGCCATTTCCTTCATCGTCACGGTCTACATAGATAAAGCCATAGCGTTTGCTCATTTCACCAGTTCCAGCACTGATAACATCAATACAGCCCCATGGAGTGAAGCCGATTAAGTCTACCCCATCATCAATGGCTTTCTCCATTTCAATAATGTGGCGCTTGAAGTAATCAATACGATAGTCATCATTAATCGAACCGTCTGTTTCAACGCTATCAAAAGCACCTAATCCATTTTCAACGACCATCAGCGGAACTTCATAACGTGAATAAATCTGATTTAGTGTGTAGCGCAATCCAACAGGATCGATTTGCCACCCCCAGTCGCTTGTTTCCAGATATTCGTTAGACACTCCACCGAAAAGATTTCCACCCGTTTTATCATCACGATTGTCAATATCATCAGTCACACAAGTCGTCATATAATAGCTGAATGTGTAATAATCCACCGTTCCAGCGGCTAACAGCTCTTCCTCTTCTTTTGTGATATCAATCTGAATGTCATTTTTTTCAAAATAGCGCTTAATAAAATATGGATATTTCCCTTTAACCTGAACATCACCGCAGAAGTAATTGAATTTATCATTAATTTGCTGTGTTTTCAGAACATCTTCCGGACGACAAGTTTTTGGATACATGGTTATATATGCCAGCATGCAGCCAATTTTAAACTCGGGATTAATCTTATGACCGGCAACTACTGCACGTGCTGAAGCAAGAAAAACATTATGCAGTGCCTGATACTGTTCTGTTTCCGTGTACTCACGATTGAACAGACCATTAATCCGTTTTCCATGCTCCATTGTTCCAAAGTTAATCTCGTTAAAAGTCAGCCAGTATTTCACTTTGTCTTTGTAGCGTTCAAAAAGAGTGGTCGCATAGTTTTCATAAAAGTCGATTGTTCGTTTATCCAGAAAACCATCATATGTTTTTCCTAAATGAAAGGGCAGCTCAAAATGCGAAATAGTCACAAGTGGTTCGATCCCATATTTTGCCAGCTCATCAAATACATCATCATAAAATTGTAAACCTGCTTCATTTGGTGTCTCTTCATCGCCGTTGGGGAAAATCCGTGTCCATGCGATTGACATGCGATAAACTTTATAACCCATTTCTGCAAATAGTGCAATATCCTCTTTGTACCGATGATAAAAATCGATCCCTGTATGACTTGGATAATAATATTTATCTGTATCAATTACCGGATCAAATGAACGATGTATGCCGGAAGTACGACTTCCAGCTCTATTATGATCACTGATGGAATCTCCTTTACCGTCTACATTCCATGCCCCTTCACATTGATTGGCAGCTGTTGCACCGCCCCATAAAAAATCTTTTGGAAAACTCATCATTTATCTCCTTTGCTGATTAATATCATTTTTTAAAACAGAAGGGGCCTGTGACATAAGTATGTCTGAGGCCAGACCCCTAAAGCCGAATAAACGGTACTCTAGTCTTTGTATGATCCGAGCATTCGTAAGAAGCGTAGGAACATAAAGTCATTTGCTACTGCGATGACTCGACATATGGGGAAGCTTTGTCACAGCCTACTTTGCTGATAAAATTTTCCGACCGCTGTCGTTAATTCATCGTTTGCTGTATTAGCTTATCAGTTTGAGATGACAGCAGTAATCAGTACCTCGCCTTTTTTCACTGATGATTTGGAAGATGCTATCACATCCGCATAATCCGGTGTATTTGTAACTATAATTGGTACCTGTGTACTGTAACCGGCTTCCTCAATCGCTTTAATATCAAAAGTCACCAGCTTATCACCTTTTTTCACTTTTGCATGTTGTTCAACAAACGCTTCAAATCCTTCTCCTTCAAGCTGCACAGTGTCAATACCTATGTGAATCAGCACCTCTGTTCCATTATCTGAAATTAAACCAATGGCATGTTTTGTAGGGAACAGCGTCATTACTGTTCCGTCAAATGGTGCAACAACCTCACCAACAGTTGGTTCAATCACAACACCTTTCCCCATAATACCTTCTGAGAACGCAGCATCTCTAGCTTCACAAAGAGGAAGAACATTTCCTTCCAGTGGTGAATCAACTTCTTCTTTACCCAATTGCTTTTTTTGACCGATAGCCGCCTTTTTTGCCTCTTCTTTTGACAGAGCTGCCGTAGGCTCATCATCTTTAAATCCTAATACCCAAGCCAGTGCAAAACCAGCTGCAACAGCAATTGCATCTAAAATCATACTATAAACTGCAAATTTGATATCTCCATCTGGGGAAATTTGACCGGTATATCTAAAGATTCCAAGCCCACCCATTTGATATGCTTGAATACCCAAGCCCATTGCAATTGCTCCAGTAACAGCACCGACAGCACAAGAAGCCCAGAAAGGTTTCTTTTTCGGTAAAGTAATACCATAAATTGCCGGTTCAGTTACTCCGAAAATTCCTGAAATGAAAGCAGGTATAGATAGTTCCTTCAATTTTGCATTTTTTGTTTTCAGCATTACTGCAAGAACAGCCCCTGTCTGGGCAAAAGATACACTTCCTGATGCAGTTAACAGGGCAGTTGGTTCACCTTGAGATAGGGCAATAATAACAAAGGGAATCAGTGCCCAGTGCATACCGAACATTACGAGAATCTGCCAAGAGAATCCAAGGATTGCTCCAAAAATAATTGGATTGAAATCTTGAACAGCAAGCAGCCCATTTCCCAAGCCATCAGCAACCACGTTCATGATCGGTCCAATAATTAAGAAGGTCAATGGGATTGTGATTAATGCTGTAAAGAATGGCACCAGAAATAGTTTTACTACATCTGGAATGATCTTCCTCAGCTGCTTCTCAAGCAGCGCAGCAAATGCTGTTGACGCAATGATCGGCATAACGGTTGAACCGTAACCAGCAGCTGGGATCGAGAATGGAATTCCAAAGAAATTCAGACCTCCGCTTTCAGCAAATACTGCTGTTGCAGAACCGTCAATAAAGCCAGTATAAACTAAACTTGAAGCGATCATCATTCCAAGGAATGGAGAACCGCCAAATTTTTTCATTGCTGTATATCCGATAAAGATCGGCAGAAACAGGAACAAGCCGTCTCCCATAGCGTTAATAACAGCGTATGTTGAGCTTGCTGAAAACTCAGCACCTAAAGCAAATGCCAAAACTGCATTCACACCTTTCAGCATACCTGCTGCAGATAATGGTGCAAGAATTGGCTGAAAAATGCCTGAAATCATGTCTACAAATCGATCGAATAAGTTCCCTTTAGGTCCATCATCAACTACCGGCTCCAATACGCCCAAAACACTGTCTACGTCTTTACGAACATCCGGAACGTGATTCCCAATAACTACTTGGTATTGTCCACCCGCCTGCATAACAGTAACAACCCCATCCATATTTTTCAATACTTCTGTATTTGCTTTACTTTCATCTTTCAATTTAAAACGAAGGCGTGTAATACAGTTTGTTAATGAATTAACGTTTTCCTTGCCTCCAACTTCTCGCACGATATTTTTTGCTAACTCCTCGTATTTACCCATTTTCTTTCCTCCAAATTTATGTTTATTATTTTTATTCAGAGGTCTCGCCAACTCAATGTCACGATCCAGATCCTTTCCACAGGTATACTGTCATTCTGCGCTCCTTTCTTCCTTTTTTATCTTAAGGAATTTACTTCCTCAGTCACAGTTTTTTTCAATGATTCTGGCTAAATGTATTGTGATATAAACCTGCTCATCCTTTGAAATATCATAATCACGACGGGTTTTTAACAATTCAGAAACTTTCTTCGTTGCTTCAAAAGCCTCCGGGTATTGTTTACTGACCAGAGAAAACAGCTCATTCTCAATCTGATTTTCTTCCTGATCTACGGGGTTATCGCGTAATACGCGTTCTGAAAAAAATTTTAAGTGTGTAATAAACCGTTGAAAATAAATATCATTTTCAACAAAATTAATACGCAAGGTATATTTTATGACCGTCAATATTTCTTCAATCAGTTGTGTAAGACTGACTGCATCATCATGATTACTGTCAATTTCAGCATTTGTAATATGCAATGCTAAAAACCCTGCTTCATCGTCGCTTAGCTCTGCATTTAACTGATAGTTGACTGTTCGAATGGTCTCTCTGGCAATCTCCAATTCCTCTGGGAAAAAGCGCTTAATATCCCAAAGCAGAAAATTCTTTACTTGGATATTTTTCCTGCTGCGCTGGATAGATGAATGCAAGTGATCGGCAATTGCAATAAATGATGTTTCATTCAATTCTTTATTCAAAATTTTTTTAGCATTTGAAATTGTTTTGTAAGAAATATCTATTATTTCTTCAGGTATTTCTGAGAATAATTTTTTAATTTGTTCTGTCTCCACCTGATTTTTCAGCTCAAATACTTTTTCAATTTTTGAGTTGTCCACTTCAGTACCAGGCTTCTTTTGAAATCCTAAACCATTTCCTGTTAATATCACTTCTTCATTATCCTCATTCAAAACAATCACAACGTTATTATTTAGAATTCTTAGAATTTTCAAAACAACCTACCCCCATTTGTTTGTAACCCAAACCTGAACATAGAAAAAGACCTAAACATTATCCTTTGCAGGTATTGTTTAGGTCTAGCTTAACTTAATAATAACTATCCATTTATTAAGCCAAATATACACCATTAAGAAAACGCTGTCAACGAATTTTTAAGTTTTTCAAATGAAAAACTAATGGTGATTTAAACAAGCCCAATGATGTATAAAAAACTTCCCAGCTATTGTTATAAGACTGGAGCGTGTCTAAGACTATCGAGAAGCGAACAAAGTCCTTCAATTCTTAGTGGCTCTGCCATTTAGAAATTGTTGAGATCGAAACGAAGTGTAGTGTAGTTTAGTGAGTCTTATAGATACAAATTTTTTTGTAGTAGAAAGTTCGTTAGTGGAATAGTATATGTAGTTTCAACAGATATCCCTTAAATGAAATTGGCTCATTTTAGTATATTCATTTTTCTACAGACAATGGTTGGAAAAATAAGACTTATCCTCGTACGCATACCAGCAATCTCTTAGACGGGGCATACCTGTTTATTCATTTATTTCATCAGAGCTTTGCATACCATCCTTCTAGCTTAACACTAGGTAAGAAGGACTGGCGATATATTTTATAAACGAGTCTTTATAATGATGATTTTCATGAAAATAGTACAAAGATTTTTTGCTATTATTTTCAGTCAGGTCCTAAATATAAATTATGAAAGTCCAGATAATAGCAGGCAGGCTCAATTCTATTGAACAGATTTTTTTATTAAAAAATTATATACTATAAAACAAACCAAAAATTTATAGAAATCCTTCGAATTATTTATTCTCATAAAAAAGTATTTTAAATCAGCATACTTTCTAAGTTTCCAGAAATCAATAATGATCATCCCCGTCTTCTGAAACTATTACTGCCCCTCTTTTAGAAATCTAAAATAAAAAAACTGTAAAGAGTCGTCGGATAAACGAACAGTTCTCTACAGTTTAAAATTGACTTTATTCATAGATTTCAAAATTACAGTACATTTCTAGTTGTATTGCTTAAAAGTGTTTCATAAGCTTGTTCGAATTTTTGTACGTCTCCGGCTCCCATGAAAACAACTACTGCTTCTTCATAATCAAGCAATGGAGAGACATTGTCTTCCTGAATAACCTGACCGCCCTTTTTAATTCGATTGCCCAGATCTTCAATCTTAACATTTCCCTGCTCTTCTCTGGCAGAGCCAAAGATGTCACACAGGAAAACATAATCAGCCAAATCCAGAGCTTCTGCAAATTCATCCATCAATGCAATGGTCCTGGTAAAGGTATGAGGCTGAAAAACAGCAACAATTTCTCTATCCGGATATTTTTGACGGGCACCATCGATGGTTGCTTTTATTTCAGTTGGATGATGCGCATAATCATCCACAATGACAACTTTTCCAACCTTTTTTTCAGTAAAGCGGCGTTTCACACCTTTAAAAGTCAGCATTTCTTCAGCAACTTTTTCCATATTCAGACCTTCAAAATAAGCAACAGCAATCACACCCAAGGCATTCATAATGTTATGCTCGCCAAAAGCAGGAAGATCAAAGTGCCCGACAAATTCCTTGCCATGGTAAACATCAAAAACGGAACCAGTTGTTGTCCGTTCAATATTTTTAGCCTGAATATCATCCTCTTCATTCATGCCATAGTAATAGATAGGAACATCCGCTTCAAGCTTACGAAGATACTTATCATCACCATACGCAAAAATTCCTTTTTTAACCTGATTTGCCATTTTTTGAAATGCTGAAAATACATCATCAATACTCTTGTAATAATCTGGATGATCAAAATCAATATTCGTCATTATTACATAGTCAGGAGAGTATGCTAAAAAGTGCCGACGATATTCGCAGGCTTCAAATGCAAAAAATTCTGCATCGGGAACACCATGACCTGTGCCGTCGCCAATCAGGTAGCTGGTTGGCTTGATGCCGCTCAATATATGAGAAAGCAATCCTGTTGTACCGGTTTTACCATGAGAGCCAGTTACAGCGATACTTGTATAAGGCTGGATGAATTTCCCAATAAAGTCGTGGTAGCGAATAATTTCTGCTCCAAGCTCTTTTGCACGCACCAGTTCTTCATGTGAATCAGGAAACGCATTTCCGGCAATTACTGTCATATCTTTTGTGATATTCTCTGCATCAAATACCAGCAGGGGAATTCCTGCTTTTTCCAAGTCCCGTTGTGTAAAGAAGTACTCCTCCACATCAGAGCCTTGAACCTTATATCCCTTTTCAAATAAAACAAGGGCAAGAGAGCTCATTCCAGAGCCTTTAATTCCCACAAAATGATACAGTTGATTTTCACGATTTTCCATTATGATCCTCTTCTCTTAATCTCTATATGTAAATTGACTTTTATTTATTAAAATTATGCTAAAATTGTACGTTTCTCATTATCATATAAAACAGAAAAATAATCAACTAAAAAATAATTCACAATAACCAGTAATAATCTAACAAATAAATAGAGCTGGATTGAAAGTTCCTTTTCTGACAGCGGGACAGATAGATTAAAAGCGCAGACCATTGGATGGTCATACGCTTTTTTCATCTATCGTATTCAACTGAAATATTTTGTATTTTCCATTTCAGCATGGGAATCTTCAATAATGCCGCTTAACGATTTATCAAGTATCCCCTTTTTCTGTTCCTGTTCTGCTTCAGAAACCTTTTGACCATACGCCGTCTGATTCTTTGCCTGTTCTTTAGCTGATTTCAACTCTGAACGTGAACGCGGCAAATTTTCTTCCCCTTTTAGATCAAAACGCTTCATGTTCGGACGGATTTGCTGATACTGGCGTCGTGTCAGCGGAATTTCCGGTGTTTCCTTTGGAACATTAAACTTCTGAACAGACGGATCATTTTCCTTTTTTTCTTTAAACTGGGTATCCTCATGATCCATCAGCAGATAGGATTTAGGTTCTTTCCGCATGGCGGCCAGCAATTCTTGATCAGATATAATTGCTTCTTCTGCTGGCTGATCTGGAATAACAGATGCAGGAACATAGGTAGGAACAAAGTAGGTTTGATCCTGTTTTTTCGGCTCGCCAAATGAAGTGACTTTTCTGGTAGTGGTTCGTTTATTGAACGCAGCCGTTTCAAAGTTTTCCTTACTCTTCTTATGCATGTTTCCAAATAAGTTTGGTTTCTTCTGACGTTCCGCTGCTCTGCTGCGGTTTATTGTATAATCAGGAAGATTCAACTTATGCTTTTTTAATTCCTCGATTTGTTCTTTGGTATGCGCTGGCTTCAAATCAGATCTGCCTGCAGCTTGGGACGGATTTGTTTTTGGCTTGTTCTGTGTCGCTGCATCCATCTCTGCATACATCGTTGTATTTCCATCACTGCTTTGAAGCATAGACGATTCGTCTTTGAATAAATAGCGCTTTGTTTCAGGGGTTATCTTTACGCCAACTTCATCATCAAAAGCTGGAAATCGAGAATATCTTCTTGTTACCTGTGCCGGGTTTCCCATTTACGTCATTCCTTTATTTTTGCTTTCGGCTAATTCTACCATAAACAAACTATTTTCTAAACTGCTTCCTTCATTTTTACAATCAAAATCTTTAAAATACAAGAAACTATTAACTGATTTGTAAAAATTTGAGAGGGCTTCCGCCTTTGCTTGTTTATTCAACAGGAAATATCACAAAAGAGACTGATGATTAATTTCTGCTGTCATAAACCTTTTTAATCTAATCACTCAAAACAGGTTTAAATGATACAAAGTAACTATTGTTTCTGATCAAATTTTCACTACACTAAGGAACGGAGCATCTAAATCGCTCCTGTTTAAAATTCTAGCACTCGTTTTCATTTTACTCAACCATTAACTGCCAACAACATACTATCCTTTCAGCTTACTTGCTTTTGACTGCTCTCTCAGGTTTTTCAACTATATACATAAATAGCCCTGCCGGCTAAAACGACTGAAAAGAACGTCTACCCGACAAGACTCTGCAAATTAATGTTTATGGATATAATCTGTTCAACAACCGTGGGAATGGGATAGCTTCACGCACATGTTCTATTCCTGATATCCATGTTACTGTTCGTTCCAGTCCTAAACCAAAGCCGGCATGAGGAACCGAGCCGTATCGGCGTAAATCAAGGTACCATGAATACTCTTTTTCATCCAGTCCATGCTGACGAATCTGCTCCAGCAGAAATTCATAATCTGTTGCTCTCTCTGAACCGCCGATAATTTCTCCGTAGCCTTCCGGTGCAATCATATCTGCACAGATAACCACATCATCTCTAGTTGGATGAGGTTTCATGTAGAAAGGCTTAATTGCTTTTGGATAGTTCAAAATAAAGACAGGCTGTTCAAATGAGTTCGCAATAAAAGTTTCATGCGGTGACCCGAAATCGTCTCCCCATTCAATATCTTCGAAACCATTTTTCTTCAAAAGCTCGACTGCATCATCATAAGTAATTCTAGGGAAAGGCAGACTTGTATATTTTTTCAGCAATTCTTTGTCTCTTTCCAATACATCCAGCGCATATTCACAGTTGTCCAACACACTTTGTACGAGAAAAGCAACATATTTTTCCTGAACTTCAAGGCTCTCCTCCTGATGCATGAAGGCCATCTCAGGCTCTATCATCCAAAACTCAATCAAATGACGACGAGTCTTTGATTTTTCAGCCCGAAAAGTAGGCCCGAAAGAAAAAACTTTTCCAAATGCCATCGCTGCTGCTTCCATGTATAATTGTCCACTCTGTGATAAATAAGCCTCTTCATCAAAGTAATTCGTATGGAATAGCTCGGTTGTACCTTCCGGCGCGCTGCCGGTAAGAATTGGCGGATCAATTTTGACAAAACCGTTTGAGTTGAAGAATTCATAAGTTGCACGAATCAGCTCATTACGAATCTGCATAATCGCATGCTGTTTGGAAGAACGCAGCCACAGATGACGATGATCCATCAGAAAATCCGTTCCGTGTTCTTTTGGTGTAATTGGATACTCATGACTTTCGCCAACAACTTCAATTGCCGAGATGCCAATTTCATAACCGAATTTCGAGCGCGTATCTTCTCTGATTTCTCCGGTGATTACTACCGCTGTTTCCTGATTCAATCCTTTGGCAAGCTGAAAGACCTCTTCACCCACCTCGTTTTTTACAACAATTCCCTGAAAATATGCTGTACCGTCCCGAAGCTGCAAAAAAGCAATTTTCCCGCTTGACCGTTTATTTGCTACCCATGCACCAATTCTAACTGTTTCTCCTACATGGCTTTTTGAATCAATAATTTGAATTTGTTCCACCGTTGTCTCTCCCATTCCTTCAATTTTACCTATCCCGAATTAAGTCGTTTCTATTTGTTGGCGTTGCTTTTTCTCTCAATAAAGGCTGCAATGCGTGCGACAGCCTGCTCTAACGCAGCAAGATCTGCTGCATAACTCATTCTAACATATCCAGGCATCCCAAAGCCTTCTCCTGTCACAAGTGCAACATATTCCTCCTCAAGAAGAGCATCAACCCATTCAGTCGCCGTTTCACAGCCGCAAAGAGCTAATGTCTCCTCAATATTAGGGAACAGATAGAAGGCACCTTGAGGTTTAGTTAATTTAAAGCCCGGCAGTTCAGCAACTTTAGGATAAATTATATTCAGACGTTCTTCAAACGACTGACGCATCGTTTCCACTGTATCTTGATCACCCAGTAAAGCTTCAACTGCCGCATACTGGCTGACAGCTGTCGGATTACTGGTTGATTGTGATGCAATCTTATTCATCGCAGAAATCAGCTGCTCATCAGCAACAGTATACCCAATCCGCCAGCCTGTCATAGCATATGACTTGGATACGCCATTAACAATAATCGTTTGTCGGCGAATTTCTTCTGAAATGCTGGCAATCGGAGTAAAAATATTTCCGTTATATACTAAACGGCCATAAATATCATCTGAGATAATAAAAATATTGTGCTTAACAGCCCAGTTCCCAATGTCAAGGAGCTCCTCTTTGGAATAGATTGCTCCTGTAGGGTTAGATGGAGAATTTAAGATCATGATTCTGGTTTTATCTGTCCGTGCAGTTTCCAATTGGGTAACAGTCACTTTAAAATTATCATCCTGCTGACAAGTGATGAAAACAGGAGTCCCTTCTGCCAGCTTTACTTGCTCCCCATAGCTTACCCAATAAGGTACTGGAATAATGACCTCGTCGCCAGCATCCAACAGTGCCTGAAACAAAAGGTACAGGGAAAATTTAGCCCCGTCAGTAATAATCACATTTTTCACTTCATAAGAAAGACCATAGTTTTTCTGAATATTTTCTGTAACTGCAGCTCTCAACTCAGGAATTCCTGCTGATGCTGTATAATAACCGGCTTTACCATTGGTAATCGCCTGAACAGCTGCTTTCTGGATATTCTTAGGTGTGGCAAAATCCGGCTCCCCCACACTTAGATTTAGAACATCTTTCCCCTGCTGTTTAAGAGCTTTTGCCTTAGCAGATGCAGCTAAAGTCACTGAAGACTCCAATTGTTGTACCCTTTTTGACAGTCTCATTCGCCCACTCCTCATTTTTTTATTTTTCTTTCTGACTGTTATATCTTAAAAGCCCCGCTACTCTAATTTTACCGTTAGATATTTTGAATAACGTTGACTTCTTTTCCTTCCTTAAATGTAATCAGGTAATAGTTCAACGGTCCTTCCTCTGACTTTGCGACGATTTCCCAAACTACCTCTCCATCAAACAAGCCAAGGTTTGCTTTTTGTATCTCTTCTTCTTTGTAACTTTGGGCGACCATCTGTTTTGCCTGATCTTCGCTGATTCCATCCTCCTGATTAAGGACGGTAACATTCCCGCTCTTTTCAGGAACAACTACAATAATTTCTTTGCCTGACGCATCTTTTCCTGTTACTGTGAAATAAGTTTCCTTGCGGTTAAACCAGTAAAAATTATCAACAGTTTCAAGTTCCGTATATTCCTCAGCAATCTTCACTGCCTCACGTTTTGCCTGAGCCATCGGGTGCGTCGCCCGAATATAGAAAATACTGAGCATCACAATGACTGTCAGTAAGATTGCAACCAATACCAACAGAATGATTACTCGTTTTTGCTCTTTTAATTCTTCAGATGCCACAATCAGGTTCTTCCTTTCAAAACTTGCTGTTTTTCATTATAGCAGAAAACAAAATTATTTTGATAATTGACAGGAAAATTATTCTCTTTCTTTAAAAAAATTTCGAATGTCCTTCAAGGTATCTTCCATGGACAGCGTCTTTACCGGAAGCTGCTTCGGCAAAGCTTTCAGTATTCTCTTCCCATATTTCGTCTGAATCAGGCGGCGATCCAGTACAAGCAGCACACCGATGTCTTTTTCAGAACGAATTAACCGCCCCAGAGCCTGTCTTAATCTCATTGCTGCTTTAGGCAATGCTTCTGAAGTGAAAGAGTTCACCCCTTTTGATTCCAAAAACTCATATTCCGCTTTAACTAAAGGACGTTTCGGATTTTCAAACGGCAAACGCGTCACAATCAGCAATTGAAGAGAATCTCCCGGAAGATCCACTCCTTCCCAGAAACTGTCCGCACCGAGCAAGATGCTGTTTTTACTTTGATAGAAACGTTTCAACAGCTTTTCTCTTGTACCGCTGATGCCCTGTGCCATCACTTCCCTGCCCTGGTTCATCATAACTGTATGCAGATGCGTATACGTCCTCTTTAGAACGTCATGAGAAGTAAATAAAACCAAAATAGGCTTATCCTCTTGAACGGCCACTTCTTTCACTGTTTTTGAAATATATTCAGCCAGCTCTGCAGCAGATGTTTCTTTAATATCCATTGGAAATTCTGGAACAATCAACTGAGCAGACTCTTCATAGTTATAAGGATCAGGAAGCACTTTTACTGAGAAATGCTCCAATCCTAATTTATCAGGAAGGTAGTGATGATTCTTTCCAAATGCGAGTGTTCCGCCTGTATAAAGAATATGCTCATATTCCCCATACCAACCGGCTTTTTGTATCATTCCTGCACTGAGATCATTTACTGAAATCGTTACATTGCCATTTTTATCTATTTTGTATTCTTTTACCCAATGCGGTGACCAGTCATTGACAAAAATATCAAAGCAATCTGCTGTTTCAGATACATCTGAAAACAGTTGAAACATATCTGTTAGTTTCATTCGATCAGCTATTGAAAAACGATCTATCTGCTGTTCTATTTCTGCTTGACTCGTTTGCTGGATTTCTGCTAAATCCGTAAATCGGGTTTCTAATCTTCGGATGAGTCGTTCTCCTTCAAGCGATAACTGATCAAACTGCAGCTTTTCAATCACCTGCTCCTGTCCTCCGTCATTTCTATTCACCTGAAGGAGCTGTTCTATTTCAAAACAGAAATCCTTAAAATCCTCTAAAACATCTGCAAGTGTCCGACAATAAATCTCTGTATACCTTCGCACATCTGGCAGCTCTTCAAACAGCTGACTTAATTGATCAAACAACTGGCCTTCTTCCTGAGCCTGATTTACTTGCTTTTGAAAGGGATAAAAAAGAATTTTTTGCAGTGCAGCCCGCTTAACAACATCCGGTAAATGATGTGCCTCATCAATAATCAGAGAGGAGGCTCTAGGAAGTAGGGGCGATGCTCTAAATGATTCCTGCATCAGGTAAGCGTGATTCACAATCAGCAAATTGCTGTGTGCAGCCTTGTCATATAAAAAGCGAACAAAATCCTCCTTATACAGCGGATCTTCTACTTTAAGCATATCCAGCCCTCTATGAACAACATCTTTCCAAAAAATATGATTAAAATTAATTAGCTGCAGCTCATCCAAATCACCCGTGGTTGTTTCCAATAGCCAGACAAGTACTCTCATCTGAAATAAAGCATACTGCTTTTGCTTAACTGGATAATTTAAAGTTTCTTTAAACCGCTGAAGATCAAGATAATGCCGATGACTTTTTAAGATTGTTGCCTGCAGCTTTTTGGGAGAAAAGCGATTGACAAATGCCACATCTTTTTCCAGCAGCTGATTCTGAAGCATAATGGATACCGTACTGACGATAACAGGATTTTCCGTTGAAGCAAAGTAGCTGGCAGGAAATAAATAACCGAAAGTTTTACCTATACCAGTTGCCGCTTCAATGAAGAGGTTCTTTTCCTCACCATCTGTAAAATGTCTGTAAACATCATTCATCATTCTGCTTTGTTCTTTTCTATAGACAAGACGATCAGCAAAAACCTTTTCTTTTTGCTTCTTTGTTTCCGGATATCCTGCTGTTTTATACAGAGGTGTTTCAATATAATTCAGCTCTTTTTTCTTCAAGACAATTCCTGAAATGACCCGCCATTTTTCATTCAACGGTTTTGTATCAGCCTTCATTTGTTCAAACAAGTATCGAAGATAGATTCCTGTGTCCATGCCCAGCTGATCACTCAGAGACAAAATTGCTTCCATTGTAACGAGCGGAAGTCGTCTGATTTTAGCTTCAATCAACAGAAAAAGTTCTGCCGTAACCTGAGCATCACTATCAGCCTGATGAGGATTATCGTGAATTAACCCTTTGCTTTCTGACAAATCACCCAAGCGAAAACTTTTTTCTGTCGGAAAAAAAATCTGAGCCAATTCCACTGTATCTATTCCTGGAATAGTTAATTCCGGTGAGCCGCATCGTTGAAGCTCCTTATTTAAAAATGAATAGTCAAAATAAATATTATGTGCAACAAAAATTGTTTCAGCCAGCAAATGATGGATCGTCAATGCAATATCTTCAAAGTAAGGCGCCTTTCGTACCTGACTGTTGCTGATTCCTGTCAAATGCTGAATCTGAGGCGAGATACTCCGTCCCGGATTTACATCGGTGGAAAAACGGGAAACAATTTCTCCATTTTCAATCAGGACACAGCCAAATTGAATGATCCGATCCACTGTCGGGTCCGTACCAGTCGTTTCAATATCTACGACCGCATACATCGGACTTTTTTTCATACCTTCTCCACCTTTCTGCTGTCTTCAAAATTATACTATAAATCGCTGCTTTTTCACTATGATTTATGCTAAAGGAAGTCAAAATATGAAAAGACTTTTTCCTGCGTATAAACGATTTGATAAAGTAATTTCTTCGGTCGCAGCCTGAAAACACCTGATCACTCATTCAAACGATAAAACCAGAAAAGATTAAATTAGCTTTGGTGCTCCTTCATTTCAACCGTAATCAATCGTGTTGCACCAAAATAAAAATGAGAGTTCTGAGCCTTGCATTAAGCTCGTCCTCTCATTCATTCTTACATTATTTATAATCTTCTTTGGAAATCTGACTTAACTTCTGCATATATTGATCCATTAAAACATAACCTTCCAACCGTCTAAGCTTATCAACGGAACAGTTAACTTTTCTGCCGAAAAATGACCGCTTGCTGGCGATTTTCTTCATTTCAAATAGAAAATCATCCATACCGGCGACAAGATTGGCACTGCTCAGCCGATTGCAGATCAAGATATCTTCTTTGCGCTGTTTCAGTACTTGTCCCCAAGAATAATTCAAATATTCAGCTTGAGAAATCTGCTGCTGCAGTTCGAACTGATCTACACGGCGTTTTTGATCACGCTGCTTTTTCTTGCCGAGAACATTCATTCGCTTATTCATAAAACGCAGATAAATATCATCTTCCAGACTTTCCATCTCACTGACAGAAAAATTTGGTATCTTTTTTGGAGCAGAAACTGAGCAGCTGTTTTTCATCAATCTGGAAAATCTTGGCCAGTTGCTCGGAGTCCGCTTGCGGGAGTCCTTTTGATGCAAGATCAGTTTTGAAAGCAATTGACCTCTGATTTCTTCTTCAGACAGCTGAGGCTCTGTTTCCTCAGCTTCTGATTGTTCAGCAGTGCTGGCCTTTTTCAAATCTTCAGCTTTCAAAACTTGATTTTCCTGATTTTTCCGGCGCAGTTTTTCTGTCGGAGATTCATTTTCGTTCTTATTGTCTTTGGCTGCCTTTTCTTGGGAGATTATATCCTCTTCGGCTGACCGGGTATTTCCTTGGGCCGTTTCTCGTGCCCTCCCCAACTTGAACTTTTTTTCAGCTTCCGTCGTTTCCTCCTGTTCATCAGGTTCGAAAGTGACATGCTGAATTTCAATTGTAACATCGTCCTCTTCAGAATACTCGCCTTCAACAGTCGGTGCTTCTGCAACCCTTGTAACAGGTTTCTTCTCAGCTTTCTCTTCAGGTACTGATTCCGGATTGTTTTCAATAATCGGCTGTGCTCGTTTTAGATGAATGGTATGTATATTTCTTGAAATAACAGGCTGAGATTTTGCTTCCAAACGTGCCTGACCAATGGTCTCACTAAGCTCCCCGATCATTTTACGTAAACGGAACATCTCATTTGATGCTTCCATTATTTGCTTCAGTACAGTGTTTAATTCGGCAGGATTAGCATTTTCGTATCCTTTATAAACAAGAGAACGCTCCTCTTTTTGAACAACAACCTCCGCCAGCCACTGCTTTAAGCCCGTTCTGGCATCTCTGGTCAGCGGTTCAAAACTGCCCATCAATAATGTATAGTACATCATTTCAGTTTCAACATACATATAGATTTTTTTGACGACCAGTTTATTAAAGTCCTTTGTTACATCCCAGCTATCGCAGATTGCATCAAAATATGCTTCCCCTTCTGCCAGATTTTGATAATCTTTAGCCAGATTCATTTCACGGATTAAATAAAAATTATAAGGTGTCTCAACATTATCCGCATAAATTTCTCTGCCTAAAAATTCTGGATCAACACTTTTACAAAGGAATACGGACTTTTTAACAGGTTCTGGTTTTCTATTCCGTTTACTAATTTTTCTCACTTCCTCAAATATTCTGCCTTTATATTTTATGATCTTTAAAAGATAATAAAATACACACTATCTTCTTAATTATACCGTTAATAAATAGAAATTGCTCTCACATTTTTAGTTAAAACAATTTATTTGTGAGTCAATCCTATTGATTTTACCACTTTCTCAAAAAAACAGCAAAAAACCATGTAAATTTTATGTAAATACCCCAAAAAAGCATTTCGTACTTTTTTCAATCCTATCATTCATAGTATCTCGCTTAGAAATGAACACAACATTTCCTGCATTTCAAGGAAGCCGCTGCAAAAAAAGGCTGAGCATCTCTTCAAACACTCAACCTTTTGTATAAAAAGCATTTAGACAAGTCAGAACTTCCCCCTGATTCATTTTGTGCTTCCATGCTATTGATAAATTTCTAAACGCTTTTCCAAGCAGACACGTTTGTATCAAGAATCGAACAAGGCAAGACTCGCAGAGACAAGATTTTTCTGTAGTAGGAAGTCTTTGTCCCGCCGTTTATTCAGGTCAGATACGAAGAGAGTTTGAAACTTCATTTCTGTCCTACTCCTGTGCGGGCTCCACGCTTCTTGGACTAGAAGCATAGATTAGTTTTAATTCGATCAATACACCAGCAATTAGCGGGACTCACATAATTATAACTGACCTTTCAATTGTCGAATGGTTTGCGAAATTGATTTCGCTTGTGTAACCGCTGAAATGACTGCAGCACCGCCGACCTCTGTCTGAAGAATCTCGGCTATATTCTTTGTATTGATTCCTCCAATTGCAACAGTAGGCTTTGATGCCTTATTTACCAGCTCGCTCAGCTTTTTAACACCAATCGGAGGTTTTGCATCTTCTTTTGAAATAGTGCCGAAAACCGGACCAATCCCATAATAAGACAGTTCTTTCAACTGATTGGCTGAATTAATTTCCTTTTCATCATAACAGGACAGACCAACAATCTTTTCTTTAAAAAGCGGCAATACCTCCAGGATATGTTGGTCTTCCTGCCCGATATGAATACCATCAGCTTCGATTTCAAGAGCCAATTCAACATCATCATTCACAATAAAGGGAGTCTGATATTTGCGGCACAAATTCTGACAGATACGTGCCATTTGCTTTCGATCCTCAAATTTTTGAAGACTGCCTTTCCCCTTTTCCCTGTATTGAAAACATGTAATTCCTGACTGCAGCGCTTCTTCCAATACCTCCGGCAAACTCCCTATTGGAATATCCTGAGTGCCGGCAATCCAATAAACTTCTAAATAGCTTTTATTTTTCTGCATTTATTTTTACCTTTCGATACGCCCAATGATTAGTAGGTCCATTTCCTTTGCCCACATCTATACCATCTGTAATTGCTGCTTGGATAAATGCTTTTCCGATTCGAACCGCTTCTTCTACCGATTTTCCCTTTGCAAGCTCAGCTGTGATACAAGCAGAAAAGGTGCAGCCCGTGCCATGCGTATTTTTAGTGTCTATTCGTTCAGCCGTCAGCCACTCAATCTTACCGGAAGACAGTAGAAGCATGTCAGATGATTCTTTATCGGCAAGATGATGTCCACCTTTGACTACGACATTTTTTGCTCCAAGAGATTGGATTAATTTTCCCGCTGCAGCCATGTCTTCTTGACTGGTGATCGTCATTTTACTAATTGCTTCTGCTTCCGGAATATTTGGTGTAATTATTTCGGCCAACGGCAACAGCAGTTCAATCAGGGCTTGAACTGCGTCTTCTTTCAGCAATGCATGCCCCCCCTTAGCAATCATCACAGGGTCAATCACTAGCGGACCAAAGTCAGCTATCTGTAAAAATTGAGCAACACATCGAATTATTTCTTCTGTGAACAGCATACCTGTTTTAACTGCATCAATTGAAAAATCTTCTTGTATCACGTTCAGCTGATCAATAATTGCAGCTGTTGAAATGTCGTAGACTGCCTTGACTCCCTGAGTATTCTGAATGGGCAAAGCCGTCAGGACAGAAGTACCAAAAACAAATCTTTCCTGAAACGTTTTTAAATCTGCCTGCATCCCGGCTCCGCCACCGCTGTCAAATCCTGCAATTGTCAACGCCTGTATTGTTTTATTCATCCGTCAATCCTCCTGATTCTGGCTGATTTTTCGACTTTTTCCTGATTCAGTAAAGAAAGTTCATCAAGCAGCTCCTGTCTAAATGTTCCTACTGCAAGTCTCTTAAGTTTTCCGGCAACTGATTCACCTGCCAGTGCATAGCTGCAATTGGCCAGCACAACGGATTCAAGCGATGTTTCTGTATCAACAGCTAAAAACGCTCCGCAAATAGAAGACAGTAAACAGCCGGCACCTGTCATTGAAGTAAAATAAGGAGTTCCATTTTCAACAAGATAAACAATCCGTCCATCTGTGACAACGTCTTTTTCCCCGCTGACAGATACAAATGTCTGATATTTATTCGCAACCTTCTTCGCTGCAGCAATGATATCTGCAGAGCCGGCTCCCGCATCTACACCTTTACTGGTCCAATCACTCTCTGCCAATGCAGCAATCTCTCCTGCATTTCCACGAATCAGTGTTGGACTAATGCTTGTCAACAGATGTGCAACCGCTTCTTTTCGATACAAAGTTGCACCCACTCCTACAGGATCAAGCACAACTGGTTTGTTCAGCTGATTGGCTTTTTCACCAACAGTAATCATAGCCTCCAATTGCACCTGTGAAAGGGTCCCAGTATTTAAAACCGTTGCATCCGCTATTATTGCCACCTCAATCATTTCTTCAAGCGCTGAGGACATAAATGGTGAGGCACCCAATGCCAAAAGACCATTCGCTGAATCATTTGCAACGACGATATTGGTAATATTATGAATCAAAGGATTTTGCTTTCTGATTTCGTCAATTAAATAATATGGATACATGAAGATTCCTCCCACTGTTCCTGTTCATAGGCCATGCCCCAGAACTTCCATTCCTGATAGCTGCTAACTAAAAAACTTTGAAGCATCAAGTTTCTTTCTGATTCTGAGACATTTTCAGCGAGGAAATCAGTCAGCCTTCTTTGGCGGTCAACTGCTTCCTGATATCCTGTACTGTCATACGTTTCAATCCATTGTTGATAAAGGGGCTTCGGGGAACCGTTTTCAATCAGCATTTCTCCAATTTCCTGATACAGCCAGTAACAGGGAAGCAGTGCTGCAGCAGTTCTCGCTGCACTGCCCGAAGCCAGTTCCTTATACATATGTGCAGTATAATAATATGCAGTTGGTGCAATCGGTGTGGCTTGTATCACTTTTTCATCAATTCTCAGCTCTTTGAAAAAACTTTCTCGTACAGCAAGCTCTGCTTCATCCAAGCCTGCGACACCGGCAAGAAATGATTTCTTTATGTCTTTGTCCTCTGAAAGCTCTGCAGCAGCTTGATGAATATTAGAGAACTGCTCCAGATAATACCTATCCTGAATCAGGTAATAACGAAATATTTCCGGTGAAAGTGTCCCTTCTTTCAACTCCTTTAAAAACGGATGCTGCTTACTTTTATTCCACAACTCATCCGCCTGTTCCCTTACTTCCTCTGTAAAACTCATCTTGTTCCTCCTCAATTTTTTTGAGAAGAAAGCCAAAAAAAACAGAAAAACCCTTCAGAATGTACGAAACCATCTTGAAGAGTCTAAAATATCTTATTCTATTTCTCAGACTACTTCCCTACGCAAGTATCAACTCACAGGTTCAAAGGGTCCGTTCACATGAACGTCTCAGTCATAAAGACACCCCCAGCATATCTAAAATTATAACATAGAAAGAAAAGAAGAAACAATGAAAAAAACAATCTTCGCAAAATAAACCTGTAAAACGATTTACTCAGCAGCAGCAAGCGAAAAGAAAAAATCTGCAGCCTGTATTGTTGAATTTAGGTAAAAAGCCAGAAACGGCATGATTGCATGCTCCACCAGACCGCTTCCTAAATCTTGTCAAAATATAACAGTCAATTCAATAAAATCCAAATCTAAACTTCTTTATCATTACTCACAAATACAGTATCTCAAGCAGTATAACTCTTTTATCAGAATCACTCCGGATCATTTAGAAGGTTCTTCCTTACGTACCGCAACAATTTCTTTTTTAATCTCTTTTCTTTTTTCAATCATCACATAAACCATTCCTATCAGAAAGGGCAAAACAAAGCTGCCGAATCGATACAAGAGCAGAGAAGAAACAGCATCTACTGTCCCTACCAAAGGTTTAAACAGCAACAGATAGACAAATTCAAATGAGCCAATTCCAGCAGGTGTTGGAATGACACCAGCCAGAACAATCGCAAAACTAGTATAAGACAATGTCAGCAGCAAGTCGAGGGAAGAATGATGCTCAACCAAAGCTACATAAGGAATAACCAGCCAGATCAGAACTTTTCCCACATTCCACATGAATATACGAATCATTGCAGAGTGGTCTTTGATCACTGTCTGGACGGTATCCCTCAGTGAATAAATCTGGATATTCCATTGATCTACCCAATCCCTAAGCTTAGGTCGTTTGATATGCTTATCCGCCCAAACCGTTAAAAATACTTGCAGTCTGATACTTATTGAAAGAGCTAAAACAACAACAACAATCAAAAAGCTGAAAATTAAACTAGCTAAAATAAATGGAATCATCATGGGGGCAGTCGAATAAAGAAGCGGAAACTGAAAAATAAGACCTAAGACAGCTAAAAAGATTACAGCCAGCTTATACATAATCATATGCAGAGCTGTAATACCAATAGCCTGAGAGGTTGCCAGAGCCTTTTTCCGGTAATAAAGCACTTCTGAAACAAGCGTTCCTGTACCAAAAGAAACAATCCGATAAAAAGCAACATAACAGGAAGCAAAGAAGCCGTCCTTTGTTGTGAAATCAGGTTGAAAGCTGTAGACAATTTCTTTAATCGATCGACCTTCTACAATTTGATAGAACACCCCCAGCCCAACAACAGCCAGTAGGGTAAAAACACTTGTTTTCAGCAGTTGTGCAAAAATACTGCTTAATGAATTATCTATTACATAAAAAACGATTCCAATCATAACCAGCATCAAAATCACATTAAAAATGATTTTCAGCACAGGTTTATTCTTCATGACTTCCTCCTCTAAGAAAAATAGCTAAAATACAGATAAAGAATGCCGCAGAAAACGAAGCTTCCCAATATGAAAGCAGCATAAAATTTTAATTTTCTTGATTTATGACGAAAGATCTGCTGCCCGATTAATCCCGCCGGCCCACCGCCAATGATTCCGGCTGTGAGTATTCTGTGTTCTGGAATTCGCCAGCCGCCTTTTTTGGCCTGACTCTTGTCGTAATACATAATAAAGAAAACATAGAGATTAATAATTATCAAATAAATCCATAAAAAAACATTTACTGACAGTAACATACACTTGCCTCACTTTCATACAAAATAGTTGGTTTACAGCTGCTTATTTAAATTTGCGACCCAGTCAGGTACTCAATATCTGGAAGCTCATTCACTTTTCTCACTATAATTTTTGACAGATAAGACATCAGTTTAAGTATATTAACTCTTGGCAAAATAATTAAGTGGAACACCTTATGTCCTCGGCGCTTGAAGAAATGATTGGGGTGACAAGCATTCATCAGCGGGCTTGGCAGCAGTAAAGTTTCGACAGCCTCCAACAGAGTTTTTCATTAAAGGGACGGTGACATTAGTATCAGTATAGCTAAGTCCCCAAAAACTAAATAAACGGTGTTCCACGCAGGAGCACGCTCTTACATGACCCCTCAGATATGCGACGAGCATTCGAAGAAGCGTAGGAGCACGTTCTTACATGACCCTCAGACATGCGACGAGCATTCGAAGAAGCGTAGGAGCACGCTCTTACATGACCCCTCAGATATGCGACGAGCATTCGAAGAAGCGTAGGAGCACGCTCTTGCATGACCCTCAGACATGCGACGAGCATTCGAAGAAGCGTAGGAGCACGCTTTGTCACAGCATCATTTTCTCCTGCCATTTTAGTTCGCCGTCAATTTTTATATCAAGCTAAATCAACAGCTGCCTGATCAGCAACATCCGGTCCAATCTGCTGCAGATAGCAAGTCACTGCACCCTTATCTTTTTCTTCTGCATACGTCACAAGTTTTTCAGCAAATTCTTTTCCTTGTTCACTTCTGGATAT
This sequence comes from Enterococcus sp. BWT-B8, assembly GCF_020567625.1. Lineage (NCBI taxonomy): Bacteria > Bacillati > Bacillota > Bacilli > Lactobacillales > Enterococcaceae > Enterococcus > Enterococcus sp. BWT-B8. Next base: position 58,079 of record NZ_JAJDJV010000011.1, read on the forward strand.
TTCGTTGGTTAAAATCAGCATTTTTTCCATCTCATCATCCCCTCACAAGAAAAAAACAAGACCGGAGCAACGGTTAATCCTGCAGCTCCAGCCTTATAAAACAAAAGATTCTCAACCGCTTTTACTTATTGATTTTGGCATTCAGCTCAGCAATTTTTACAATTACATCTGTTGCCTTTTCCATTGCCTGAAGTGAAACATATTCAAAACGTCCATGCATGTTTTCTCCGCCGGCAAAAATATTTGGGGTCGGTATTCCCATAAAAGAAATTTTTGAGCCGTCTGTTCCACCACGAATCGGTTCAATGACTGGTTTTATATCCAGTTCAATCATCGCCTGTTTTGCCACTTCAATAATACTCATGTCTTTTTCAATAATTTCGCCCATATTGTAGTATTGATCAAACAAGTTCATCACAACACGTTCCTGATCAAACTGACTGTTTAATTTAGCCTGAATCTCCGTAATCATCTCTTTACGAGCTTCAAATTTCTCGCGGTCATGGTCACGGATGATGTAAATCATCTGTGCTTCTTCCGGAGTTCCTGACAATTGATGGAGATGGAAAAAGCCTTCTCTGCCCTCTGTCTTTTCAGGTACTTCCTCTGCAGGCAATTCATTATGAAAATCAATAGCCAGCTGTAACGCATTAATCATGGTGTCTTTTGCAGTTCCAGGATGAACATTTTTTCCAAGAAGCGTAATTTCTGCCTGTGCTCCATTAAAGGTTTCAAACTGCAGTTCCCCGACAGGTCCACCATCCACTGTATACGCAAAATCAACATTAAACTGGTCAACATCAAATTTATTTGCACCTATCCCGATTTCTTCATCGGGGCCGAATGCCACCCGAATCGTTCCATGTTCAATTGATGGATTCTTAATTAAGATTTCCATAGCAGTCATTATTTCAGCAATCCCGGATTTATCGTCAGCACCTAACAAAGTTGTCCCATCTGTCGTAATAAGTGTCTGTCCGGCATAATTTTTTAAGTTCGGAAAATCATTCGTATTTAGCGTGTATTTCCCTTCAGCATCTAATTTAATGGCCGATTTTCCATCATAATTTTCAACAATCTGAGGATTTACATTTTCTGCATTAAAATCAGCAGTATCCATATGTGCAATAAAACCAATTGTACGCACGTCTTTGTCTGTATTTCCCGGCAGCGTGGCTATCACAAAACCATTATCCTCATTATAAAAAACCTCTGACATTCCCAGTTCTTCCAGTTCCTTTTTCAGTGTGCGGGCAAAAGCAACCTGAGTCTCTGTTGAAGGGGTCGTTTTACTCAGCGGATTTGACCGTGTTTCAGTCTTTACATAGCGTAAAAAACGAGGTAATAAATTTTCGTACATTCTCATTACTCCTATCTAAGTTTAAATGGATTTGTATTTACTTCTGATTGAATAAATGTTACTTCCCAAGTATAGTCTTTTTTCCACTGATTGAACAGTTTGACCAACTCAGGCATACACAATTCTTCGATGTGGTGCCCCGGATCAATAACTGTGAGTCCTTCTTCTTCCATGTCATGAGCAGTATGATAATAGACATCTCCTGTGATGTAAACATCAGCGCCCTTATTTAAGGCCTCCCGGTAAAACTTTTCTCCGCTGCCGCCGCAGATCGCCACTTTTTTGATCTTCTTCTCCTCGTCCTTTGTAATCAGCCGAAGTCCTTCCACACCAAACTTATTTTTCACCAATTTTATAAATTCTGTCAGAGTCACTGCTTCATTCAGTTCTCCAATCCGCCCTAGTCCATATTCTTTTTTTAGGTTGCTAATAGTATAAACATCAAACGCTGGTTCTTCATATGGATGAACAGAATACATTGCATTGAGGACAGCTGTTTCCAGTGTTTCAGGAAAAATCACTTCAATTTTGGCTTCCTGAACGCTTTCTTCCTGATTCAGCCGACCGATTGACGGACTTGCTCCTTCAACTGGCGTAAAGCGTCCTGTTCCAATAATTGAATAACTGGTATTACGATAATCCCCCTGAGTACCTGCTCCCGCTTCCCCCAATGCCGCTCTCATTTCTGCTGCCTGCTCCACCGGAACAAAGACTGCCAGCTTTTTATAGGGAACGGTATGTGTTTTTGCCAGGTAGACAGTGGTCTCAATTCCAAGCAATTCGCAAAGCCAGTCGTTCAATCCATTTTCAACAATATCTAGATTCGTATGGGCTGCAAATACTGCAATATCATGCTTTAAAAGATCTGCATACATCTTCGTTTGCGGCTGATCCAAGTCTAATCTTTTAGCCGGTCGAAAAATTGGCGGATGTTTGGCAATAATTAAATCCACTTTTTTTTCAATTGCTTCTACCACGACTTCAGGACGCACATCCAGTGTGACCATCACTGTATTCAGTTCCTTGTTAGTTGTGCCGATATGCAATCCTACGGGGTCTCCTTCTTCGGCCAGCCATTGAGGACAGTAAGCTTCAAATTTTTCGAAAAATTGTTTCCCGGACAAACTCATTCTAAAGAACCTCCTCGATTTTTCTGATTTCTGATTCTATTTTTTTTATTTTTTCCGATTGATCTGCGGCTGACCTTTTTAGCTGTTCAACCACATTCTGCCGCTGTTTCAATTCCCGCTGCCATTTCTTCCGGAAAGCATCTCCTTTTTTAGTGATAAGAACAGGGCCAAACAATAATTCTGCTTCTGTATATTGAACAGTTCTCACTTCTCGTTTTGCACAGATAATCTCATAAATTTTTTGATTTTCTTCAAGGATAGCCTCTTCCAAAATGGTATATCCGCGCTGCTGCAGCCAGACGCGCAGTTCTCTTTCTCCAATGTTAGGTTGAAGAATCAGCAATTCACTGCCATTTATCCGTTTTGCGTTCCATCCCCGCTCCAGAATATCTCTGATGAGTACTCCGCCCATTCCACAAATTGAAACAGCATCAATTTTATCCTGCTCCTCAACCGCGTCCAAGCCATCAGCAAGACGGACCACTATTTTGTTCTCAAGCCCGCTTTTCCGAACTTGCTTTACAGCTGATGCATACGGTCCTCTGACCACTTCACCTGCTACAGCAAATTTTATTTTCCCCTGAAGCATCAGTGAAACAGGCAGATAGGCATGATCTGAACCGATATCAGCCAAGCGACTTCCAGTAGGAACAAAGGCTCCTACTTGGTTCAAACGTTTTGATAATTGATTTTCATTCATCTCTCAATTCCTCCATTAAACATTATAACATAAGAGAATTATTCTAAAAAATTTCAGCAGCAGGAAAATAACTTATTTGGTTTATTCCGTTGCTTGATTTTCACTCCTGTTCCATTCAGGGAAAATAACAAGATACGCAGCAGAGAAAGGCGAACAGTCAGCTCTATTTTTCTATGTTTTCCAGAGTGAAACCGTTACACCTTTGTCCTCTCCTTTTTGAGTAAAGCCATTTCCATCTCGAAGCTGGGTTAAAAAAAGCAGTCATTGAAAAGCAAACTGCTGTTCAATGACCACTCCCGAAATTCTATTTGTCAGACCTGTTTTATACGAAAGCTTATCAATGGCTTTCATTATTCAGATTGAACGAATAGTATGAGCTCATGAATGTTTGACAAAGGTCCGAACGCTCTTCGTCGTTCAGTTTTAATCAACTCTTTTTCTAATTCCTATTTTTCCAACCAGCTTTTCACTTCAGCCAAGGCTTCTTCAATCCCGGCAGGATTCTTACCGCCCGCTTGAGCCATATCAGGACGACCGCCTCCGCCTCCTCCGACTTTCGGAGCAATTGCTTTGATCAGCTCTCCTGCTTTCAATCCCTTATCATTTGCTGTTTTGGACATTGCCGACAATAAACTCACCTTGTCACCTTGAGCAGTAGCCAAAACTAATACATCTGAAAGTTCCTTCTGCTTCCATTGGTCAGCAAGCTGACGCAGCTGATTCATATCCTTAACAGTCACTTTTGCTGCGATATACGTATAGCCATTCGCTTCTTTCACTTCTTTGAACACATCGCCTGCCTGTTGATTTGCCAGCTTGCCTGCCAACTGTTCATTTTCTTTTTGAAGCTCACGCAGCTGCTGCTGCAGTTGTTCTGTCTTGGAGACAACATCCTTCAATTGTGGTGATTTTACAATTCCGGCAATTGTTTTCAACTGCTGTTCTTCTCCATGCATTAACTCGTAGGCTTCCTTACTCGTAACAGCCTCAATTCTTCTCACTCCAGCACCGATACCTGACTCAGAAACAATTTTAAAGATACCGATATCCTCTGTATTGCTTACATGCGTTCCGCCGCAAAGCTCAATGGAGTAACCGCCGATATTAACCACACGAACTTCTTTTCCATATTTTTCACCAAACAATGCCATTGCACCCATGTTTTTCGCTGTATCAATATCTGTTTCAATTGTTGTAACCGGAATTGCTTCCCAGATTTTTTCATTAACAATGGCTTCCATTTGAATCAGTTCTTCTGGAGTCACTTGTCCAAAATGTGTAAAGTCAAAGCGTAAATGTCCCGGCGCAACCAACGAGCCTGCCTGATTTGCATGATCGCCTAAAATATCCTTCAATGCACGATGCAGCAAGTGTGTTGCTGTATGATTTTTTAAAATGCGGTTGCGTTTATTTGTATCAACCTTCAATTGATACACGACACCTTCACTCAGTTTCCCTGTAATCTCAACTGTATGCAGAAATTGTCCGTTTGGTGCTTTGAGAACCTTCGTTACGTGAGCAACCACTTCGCCGCTTTGATTATTAATCGTACCCTGGTCAGCAACCTGTCCACCCATCTCAGCATAAAATGGTGTTTCAGCAAAAATCAACTGTGCTGTCCCTTCACTCATTTCATCAACAATATTTTCGCCGTCCAAAATAATCAGCAATTCTGAGTTTGCTTCAAGTTCAGTATAACCGACAAAAGTGCTTTTCACTTTAATATCAGTCAACACAGCTGACTGCACACCCATGGACGCTTCTGTATTTCTTGCAGCGCGTGCGCGCTCCCGCTGCATGTCCATTTCTTTCTCAAAACCGGAGTGATCAACTTTCAGTCCTTCATCTTCTGCCACTTCCTCTGTCAGTTCAACTGGGAAGCCATAGGTATCATACAGTTTGAAAATGTCTTTACCGCTCAATGTGTCTTCTTTAGAATCCTTAACAGATGCAATCAGCTCATTAAGAATTTCCAGTCCTTCATTAATCGTTTCATGGAATCGTTCTTCTTCAGTCCGTACTACTTTTTCAATAAAGTCTTTCTGTTGAAGAACTTCCGGATAGTAGCTGACCATAATTTCACCGACAACCGGTACCAATTTGTAAAGGAACGCTTCATTAATCCCTAATTTCTTCCCATGCATCACTGCTCGACGAAGCAAGCGTCTTAAAACATAGCCCCTTCCCTCATTTGATGGAAGGGCACCATCTCCAATAGCAAATGACAAAGCACGAATATGATCGGCAATGACTTTAAACGAAATATCAGTCTGAGGATTTTCTCCATATTTTGCTGAGCTGCTTAATTTTTCAACTGCACGAATAATCGGCATAAATAAATCAGTTTCAAAGTTTGTTGGAGCATCCTGAATAATGGAGACCATTCGTTCCAGTCCCATCCCCGTATCAATATTTTTATGAGGAAGCGGATCGTAAGAGCCGTCTGCCTGATGATTAAACTCAGAAAAGACTAAATTCCAAATTTCCAGATAACGCTCATTTTCTCCTCCCGGATAGTTCTCAGGATCATCTTCGGCAACATCCAAAAATGCTTCGCCGCGGTCATAAAAGATCTCTGAATCCGGACCGCATGGACCTGCACCGATATCCCAGAAGTTATCCTCCACATCCACAATATGGTCTGCTGACAATCCTACTTCCTCTGCCCAAATTCTTTTTGCTTCTGTATCTTTTGGATAGACAGTGACATACAGCTTATCCGGATCAAAACCAATCCAATCAGGAGAAGTTAAAAACTCCCACGCCCAAAGAATCGCTTCTTTTTTAAAATAGTCGCCAATGGAGAAATTGCCCATCATTTCAAACATAGTATGGTGGCGGGCTGTTTTTCCAACATTTTCAATATCATTAGTACGGATTGATTTTTGTGCATTGGTAATTCTCGGATTTTCGGGAACAACCGATCCGTCAAAATATTTTTTTAAGGTTGCTACCCCTGAATTAATCCAAAGTAGTGTGGGGTCATTAACCGGCACAAGTGAAGCACTTGGTTCAATAGAATGACCTTTTGATTTAAAAAAGTCCAAATACATCTGGCGGACTTGACTGCTTGACAACTTTTTCATCTTTCTATTCCTGCTTTCTTAATAAAGTTTTTCTTGTCTAACAAAGAGCTCTGGAAAACTTAATCTTACAGATACTATATAAAGCGACAAACAACTGGATCTTTGCTGAAACAGTCTGACAGCTGCTAATGATAGTCTGCATTTTATATGCTGGAGGTACTCCCCCTTATCTGAGCACACAAAAACACCATTGCAGTCAAGGACGAAATCTTCGCGGTACCACCTTGATTGCAATGATGCTGATCATTACCTCTTAAGCTCTGTAACGCAGAGTGGCGCCGATATTTCTACCGGTGTAACTAAAGAGAGCCGATTTAATCATATGTTGTTCTTTTCTCAGCTGTAAAGAACTTTCTGTAAACATAGAGAACTAAAAAGATATTCTTTAGATTTCTTCTCAAAGTATAAGGAAAATCACCTTAAAAGTCAACTACCAGTCTTGAGTAAGACAGGAAATTGTTCAAGCTCGCCTTAAAATTGTTCTATTGATAATCAACCAGTATAGCTTTCCTGTACAAATACATATCCGGGCTTAAAATCTGTTCCGCAGAAATGATATGTTCAGACTGATAATACGTGGATAATGGCAGCATATTTTCAATCAGTGATTGCTTTGGCCGCTGCCGCTCCAATTTTACAGAGCTGCTCTCTCGAGTCAGCTCATATCTGTTCATATGACTGTCAACAATCAATCCAAACATATTGGGCCCGTTAATTTTCTCCAGAATATGCTGTCCAGATGAATTAGGATAGATTTTCAATTCATTTCCCCACCGAAACAAGCGTCTTGTTCCCGCACCCGCCGCGAACTCCCAATGATCTTCTGATAGCATCTCAAAGCCTTTTTGAGCGATTCGTTTCTTTAACCCAGCATGCGTACAATCCTGAGAAGAATAAACAAGATAAGAATCTGTTGTCGGCACAAACTCTAGATAATAGCAGTTCTTTTTATGCAGCGTTTTTGGAAATTCCCAGAATATGCTTTCCTGAGCAGATAAAGGCGGAAATAGCATGGTCTTAATTTCTTCTTCAAACTGTAAAAAGGTACCGACTTCTCCTCTGAACGTTCCAGTCACTGTATCAAGAATACCAAGAATTGATGTGCCGGCAGGCAACGCATACTTCTGAACGAGCATCGGTGCAATTTTTCTTTTTCTAAGTTCACTTGTATGATCATTAATATACAAACTGATTCCTTCCAGAGTCGAAAAATCATAGGAATCTTCCACATTTAACCAATCAGCCGCTTCATCAATTTCTTGCTGGCTCAACATTGCTTTATATGTTTGATTCTCAATTTCAGCAGAATCAACATTTACCAGTTCGTGACTGCGAAGTCCTTCCACTCCAAGATCCCAGCCCAGGATAGCCTCCCGATTTCCCGGTATAAAAACAAATGTTTCGCCATCCAGTTCCAATTCGAAGGTTCGGCATTTTATTCCATAAAGCTCAAAATTTTTCAAACGAATATCTGTAATTTCTATATTTGGATCAACGTAATAAAGAAGAAGCTGTTGAAAGACTGTTTTCTTCACACTGTCAGACAGCTGTTTCCAGTTCACCCAGTCTAATTGTTCCATGAACACTGCTGAGAACCTCCTCGTAATTTTTTAATATTTCTGTTATGATAAGTATACCACTGAATCACATTTTATTTATCATAAAACATGGAGGAAAACTATGAAACTACATTTTGGAAATGAACGTTGGAATCAGGCAGCAGCTTTTGCACTCCGCTATGAGGTATTCGTAAAAGAACAGCACATCTCTGTACAGGAAGAATTTGACAGCCTGGATACACCTGATCGCAAGTACTTCGTATTATACGATGGAAAAGAAGCAGTCGGAACTGTTCGTTATGAAAAAGCAGAAGATGAAATTATTCAGCCCGATCGCTTGTGTGTGGAAGAAAATAACAGAAGAAAAGGCATTGGAACAAAACTAATGAATGCTCTTGAAGAAAAAGCAGTCAAAGACGGCTGCACGACCTCTACTTTATCGGCTGAAATAAGCGTTGTGCCATTTTATGAAAAACTTGGCTATACCAAACAATCAGGCACGTTTTTGGAAGATAATATCCTGTGTGTAAAAATGTCTAAAGAACTACCTGTTGAAGAGTAAAAGCAAAAAATGAATACATAGGGGTATTTTCTAAAAGCATGCGATACAAACGTCTTTTGTACTTACCTTCTAAAAATTCTATAGAAGAATACTGCCAACATAGCTTTTCATCAAGACTTCTTTTTGTCTATGACAACTTGTCCGATGCAGAAAATGTATGAAAAGTAACAGTTATGTTTAATTACTTTTAAACAACCAATAGAAAAAAACTACACCAAAAGTATCCTCTAAATACAATATGGTACTTATACATCTGTTTTGTATAGGCTAAACTGTTTGTTTTATTAGCCATTTTTTGCCCTTCTAATCGTTATTAAATATGGTCTGAACAACTATATTTTAACGATTAGAAGGGCTTTTTGGGATAACCTTTTGTTTCCCACCCGCATAGCAGGTGGATAGTTGCTTTACTCAAAAACACCAATGAAATGAACCCTTTTTTGGGCAAGCATTCCATTGGTGTTTTACTATAAGTTTGGGAAAGAATAAAGTTTCAAACTCTCTTCATATCTAACCCTGAATAAACGGCGGTACAAAAGCAAAAATTCTTTTTGCGACGAGTAACCGCAGGAGCAGCTCCTTTAGAATTAAGCCGAACTATCCTGAAAATAGGAGACGCTCCAGGTCCTTCACCCAGTAGGTAACAGGACGTCATCTATTCTGCTAAAGCAATCCTAGTGAAGCCTGTCAACTCTCGTATGTTTCATACGTAGAAGTTGAGGTGATCGAAGCGCAGCGTAGTGTATCAATTCTCAGCTATTTATTTTATGACTAGTGTTCCTTGACTAGTTTCGGATATTCCTTCTTGATTCTCGGAGCTGATCGCTTTTGGCCCGACCTCCTTTTTTAGTCATCCTGATTCAGTTTGCGAATCAGCTCGTCAATATGATTTCCGTATTCAACAGACTCATCTTTTTCAAAAATCAGCTCAGGCGTCTTGTATAAGCTCAGACGTTGCCCTAATTCCTTGCGAATCAACCCTTTTGCTTTATCCAATCCTTCCTGTGCCTTTGTCTGATCAGATGCCAGGCCAGACAGCAGGCTGTAATAAATCGTTGCCTGCTGCAAATCTCCTGTCACACGAACATCAGTAATCGTAATCCCCTGAACTCTGGGGTCTCTGACACGTTTTCTCAGGATATCATTGATTTCTCTTAATATTTCCTGTCCGACACGTCGGTCACGATAATTTGCCATGTTCTTTCTTCTCCCTTCATTCTGGAGCAGAATAGACTAGTTTCGTTTAATTTCTTCCATAACGAAGCCTTCAATCACATCGTCAACCTTTAAATCATTAAAGTTTTCGACCATTGCTCCACATTCAAATCCTAATTTTACTTCTTTTGCATCATCTTTAAAACGTTTCAGACTCGCAAGCTTGCCTTCGAAAATTACAATACCGTCACGAATAACATGAACTCCGCTGTCTCTGCGAATTGAGCCGTCTGTCACATAACAACCGGCAATTGTTCCAACTTTAGAAACTTTATACAATTCACGAACAACCATCTGTCCTGTAATTTTTTCTTCAAATTCAGGATCAAGCAATCCTTTCATAGCAGTTTCAATTTCATCAATTGCATTATAAATAATTCGATGAAGACGAATATCCACTTCTTCTTGCTCAGCCTGTTGTTTAGCCTGAGGTGTAGGACGTACATTGAACCCAATAATGATGGCATTACTTGCCGCAGCAAGTGTCACATCACTTTCATTAATTGCTCCTACTGCTGAATGGACGATTTTTACCCGCACACCTTCAACATCAATCTTTTGAAGACTGGCAGAAAGAGCTTCCGCTGATCCCTGTACATCAGCTTTGATAATAACATTAACTTCTTTCAGCTCGCCCTCTTTCAGACTTTCAAACAAGTTATCCAGAGTTACACGGCTGTTTGCTGAACGTTGTTCATGCAAGGCCCGCTTCGCTCTTTCTTCCCCTGCCTGACGAGCTGTTTTTTCATCTTCAAGTACGGCAAAACGATCTCCTGCCTGAGGTACATCATTCAATCCGGTAATTTCTACAGGTGTTGCCGGACCAGCAGTTTTGTCACGACGTCCGATATCATTTGTCATCACACGGACACGTCCATAAGTATTGCCGACAACAATCGGATCTCCGACTTTCAGTGTTCCCTGCTGTACCAGTAATGTAGCAACAGAGCCTTTTCCTTTATCCAGACGTGCTTCGATAACCGTTCCAATAGCATGCTGTGTCGGATCAGCTTTCAGATCTTCTACTTCAGCAATCAGTAAAATATTTTCTAATAACTCATCAATATTTTGATTGAACTTTGCCGAGATATTAACAAAAATCGTATCTCCGCCCCATTCTTCAGGAATCAGTTCATACTCAGACAATGCCTGTTTCACATGATCCGGATTAGCACCAGGTTTATCAATTTTGTTCACAGCAACAATGATCGGAACCTTCGCTGCTTTTGCATGGTTGATAGCTTCAACAGTCTGAGGCATCACACCATCATCTGCAGCAACCACTAAAATAGTGATATCTGTGATACTTGCTCCACGAGCACGCATACTGGTGAAGGCCGAGTGTCCTGGTGTATCAAGGAACGTAATTGGCTTCCCTTCAATTTCAATCTGATAAGCCCCAATATGCTGAGTAATTCCGCCAGCTTCGCCTGATGTCACTCGAGAATGACGCAGGGTATCCAATAAAGTTGTTTTCCCGTGGTCAACGTGACCCATGATTGTAACAACAGGAGGACGGCTTACCAAATTCTCTTCTGAAACAGCATCAGGTTCAAAGAATTTATCGATATCTGCAATATCAATTTGTACTTTTTCCTGAGGCTCAATCCCGTAATCTACTGCCAGCAGTTCAATCGTCTCTTTGTCCAATGACTGGTTCTGATTAACCATCACACCCATCATAAACAGTTTCTTGATGATTTCTGCCGGCTCACGGTAAATCTTTTTGGCAATATCCGCTACGTTCATACCCTCTGTATATTCAAGAATTTCAGGAAGCTCCTTGAATTTTCTAGCCGGTACCGGCGGCTTGGTAGACTCCTGGTACTTGCCTTTTTTCCCTTTTTTATTAAATCTGTTACGATTTTGGTTGTTAAAGTTATTACGGTTGTTTCTGTTTTGACCTCCACCGAATGAATTGCTTCTATTCTGGTTATTAGTGTTGCTGCGGTTTTGATTTTGACTGCTTTGTCCTGCTGCAGATCTGGTTTGACCTTGCTGACCCTGAGTCGGGCGTTGTTGCCCCTGCTGTTGTCCTTGCGGACGATTGTTTTGGTTGGAACGCTGTTGATTATTCTGACCTTGTTGTCCCTGTGGACGGTTGTTTTGATTTGGTCGTTGTTGATTTCCCTGACCCTGCTGTCCCTGCGGACGGTTGTTTTGATTTGGTCGTTGTTGATTTCCCTGACCCTGTTGTCCCTGTGGACGGTTGTTTTGATTTGGTCGTTGTTGATTTCCCTGACCCTGTTGTCCCTGCGGACGATTATTTTGATTTGGTCGTTGTTGATTTCCCTGACCCTGTTGTCCCTGCGGACGATTATTTTGATTTGGTCGTTGTTGGTTTCCCTGACCCTGCTGTCCCTGCGGACGATTGTTTTGATTTGGTCGTTGTTGGTTTCCCTGACCCTGCTGTCCCTGTGGACGATTGTTTTGATTCAAGCGCTGTTGATTCCCCTGACCTTGTTGTCCCTGTGGACGATTGTTTTGATTTGGTTGCTGCTGTTTGCTCTGATTCTGTTGAACTGCCGGCTTTGCAGTTTGCTGAGCTGCAGGTGCCGCCTTTTTTGTAAACGCAGAGCGCAGCTTTGTTTCATCAGACGGGTTGATCGCTCCCATATGATTCTTTACATCTATACCCAACTCATGCGCTTTATTTACAACATCTTTACTTGGTTGATCTATTTCTTTTGCTAATTCATATATTCTCTTTTTTCCCATGCAATCACCTTCCTAGCATTTCGTTAATTCCTTGAATTTCTTAGCAAATCCTTGATCGTTTACGCCAACAATCATTCGCTGTCTGCCAATCGCATGACTAATTTCTATCTGAAGTAATTCGTCATTCCAGGGAATTTCGTAATAAGAACATTTGTCCTTAATTTTTTTGCGTGTATTGTCGCTTGCATCTGCAGCAATAAACACAAATTCTGTTTTATTTTTTTGGATATCTTTCACTGTCATTTCTTCACCAGTGATCAATCTCCCTGCCCGCATCGCCAGTCCAAGTAAATTCAATGTCTTCTCTTTATTCATTGCCAAACAGCTCATTACGTGCTTTTTGATGTTCGACATAAGCCAGCAGTTCCTGATAAAAATCATCAGTCAGTGTTGTTTCCAACACTCGGTCCAGTATCCGGTTTTCCCACGCTCTTTTTATTTCTTCCGGTTCAAGTGCGACATAAGCACCTCTTCCCGGTTTCTTTCCAGAAGGATCAAGAGAAACCTCTCCTTCTTTTGAACGTGTAATACGAACCAGTTCTTTCTTAGGTTTCATCTCTCCGGACACAACAGATTTACGCATTGGAATTTTTCTTTTTTTCATAATATAGTTCCCTCCAAAAACGCTATTTTTCTTCTGCCTGTTCGTTGTCAAATTCTATATTTTCATATTCATCTGAGGTCAAATCAGCTTCCATCACTTCTTGATCTTCTTCATAGCTGTCTTCAAAATTTTCGTTATACTCTTCATCATATACTTCTTCGGAATATTCTTCTCCATCAGCATTTTCTGCCTGTTGAGCATAGAAATCTTCCATCTCTGATTCTGGCTTAATATCAATTTTGAAGTTTGTCAATTTTGCTGCCAAACGTGCATTTTGCCCGCGTTTTCCGATTGCCAGAGACAGTTGGAAATCAGGAACCACAACGGTGCAGGCTTTTGGATTTTCAGCAGCAAAAATTACATCAACTACTTGAGCCGGGTTTAGCGCATTGCTGATAAATACTGCCGGATCTTCATCCCACTCAACAATATCCATGTTCTCGCCTTTCAGCTCGTTAACAATTGCCTGAACACGTTGTCCTTTAGGACCGACACATGTCCCTACCGGATCAACATTCTGATCGTTTGAGCGTACAGCTACCTTTGAACGATCACCCGCTTCTCTTGCAATATTAACAATTTCTACAATACCATCATAAACTTCAGGAATTTCCTGTTCAAACAAACGTCGCAACAAATCCGGATGGCTGCGGCTTACAAACACCTGAGGACCCTTTGACGTATTTTCAACACGGGAAACGTAGACTTTGATTCGGTCATGAGGCTGATAAAATTCATTTGGCATCTGATCTTGTTTGGATAAAACTGCTTCAATCTTGCCTAAATTCACGTAGATATACCGTCGATCCTGTCGTTCAACGATTCCCTGCATGATATCATTTTCGTAAGCGCTGAACTCATTGTAAATAATTGTTCTTTCCGCTTCACGGACACGCTGCAAAATAACCTGCTTCGCTGTTTGAGCTGCGATTCTTCCGAAATCTTTAGGGGTTACTTCAAAACGAATTTTATCACCAACCTCATAAGCTTTGTTTATCGCCATTGCATCTTTTAAAGATACTTCCAATTGTGAATCAAATACCTCGTCAGTCACTTCTTTGACAGCATATACGTGGATATTGCCTTTCTTTTCATCGAACTCCACTTCAACATTATTGGCCTGTCCATAATGTCTTTTATATGCGGAAACCAGCGCTGCCACCAACGCTTCAATTACCGTTTCCTTTTTTATTCCTTTTTCAGCTTCTAATGCATCCAAAGCATTTAACATTTCTTTGCTCATTTTTTATTATTTCCTCCCATATTTAGTCAAAGCTGAACGCATCTGCTTCCATCAATAAAACAGACCGTTAGAAGTTAATACTTAAAACTGAATTGCTAAGCGAGCCTTTGCAATATTTTTTCGATCGATGACCAGTTCCTTTGTTCTTGTTTTCACTTTGACAGTCAGCATTACTGTATCCTTATCAAATTTTTCCATTGTTCCTTCAAACTGCTTTTCACCTTCTATAGCTTGATACAAAGAAACATGGATATATTCTCCGACAGCATTTTCATAATCCTGTTCCTTTTTCAATGGACGTTCAGCCCCGGGAGAAGATACCTCTAGAAAGTAAGCCTGAGGAATTGGATCAGGTTCCACCGCATCAAGCCGTTCACTTAGTTTTTCACTGACAAATGCGCATTCCTCAATATCTATGCCGCCTGTTTTATCAATAAATACACGTAAAAACCAGTTTTTACCTTCCTTGACAAACTCTATATCTACAAGTTCAAAATTCTGCTCTTTTAAGATCGGTGTGACTAACTCGGTAACAGTTTCCACGACACTACTCAAAATTTTCGCCTCCTTCGAGATTGATGTAACGTACCATTGGCAATACAAGGCTCATGATCAATGCCATTAAAAAGAGTGAGCAGAAATCCGCTCACTCCCAATTAGTATCATTACTTGTATATAAGTTTAACATATTCTCCTACAGGAATCAAATAGACTGTATGACTCTTTGCTTAAGCAGAGCCGTTTCCAGAAAAATACCTGATCTTTCACAGAATGATTGTCTTTCTACTTATAAAATCAGCTATCTTTATGTTGTTTTTAATGATCAATTGTAATATGCTGTGCTGACCGAATTAAACCTAAGTTATGCTTCTAACCCAAGAAATACGGAGCATATCCAGCAGTATTACATACGAAACTGCTGGATATACGACGAGCATTTACCAAAAACGCAGGGACAAATTATACAAAAGATCATTAAAATTTAAGAAATCCTTTTTTTTGCAACATCTTTCAATTTCAATGATTGCTTCTTCAGAAAGTACATTTATTTTAAGGTACCAGAAATTATGATCATATATTTGGGAAACCAATAGATTAATATGCTCTATTATAGTATTGCTCTCTTTTCCCAGATTAACCAGATGATAATAAGAAATTTCATTTGTTTCTATCTTCTTTGCTCTATTCATGATCAGAGTCGTTTTCCCAATTAAATATTTTACTTTTAATCTTACCGGATTGCTCTGCAAATTCCAACGTCACGTTTAAAGATAAAGATTCTAATTTACGAAGAAAAAAGCTGCGTACTGAGTAAAGATCTGCAGAACCAATTCCAGTAGTTTATCATAGAAACAATCGCAAGTAACCCGCAGCTGCTTCAAATCCCCAAAAAATGCGATCCTCTTTAAAAAATCAGCTTTCCTAATAATTTGATCAGTCTGTCCCAAATAAGTATTAAGAAAATAGTTCTCTGTTTTAGCAACATAGTTGAGCCTTTCTTTTTTGGGTTAATTATCTTACTATAGAGAAAATAGAGAAAGGACAGAGAAAATGAAACAAAATCAAGTAATCAAAGTATCGAACGAAACGCTTAAAAAAATGGCTGCGGCCTACGAAAAAAATAAACTAAGTAAATCTGTTCCCTATACCCTTTTCACAGCTAAAACCGGAACAACGACTATCACTGCTTATAATTCCGGTAAAGTGATGTTCCAAGGAACCGGTGCAGAAAAAGAAGCCCAAAAATGGGGAAATCCTGCGACCTCTGCAAAAACAGCTAACCCTTCCAAATCCCAGCAGCTGCCTCCGGGATTTGATCAGCTGTCTGTCATCGGCAGTGACGAGGTAGGAAACGGCAGCTACTTTGGCCCCGTCACAGTCTGTGCAGCCTATGTTGAAAAGAATATGATTTCAAAATTAAAAGCATTGGGCGTCCGCGACTCAAAAGAACTGACAGATGACCAAATCATTAAGCTCTCACATCTGGTGAAGGAATTGATTCCCTATCGTCTGCTTATTTTAGAGCCAAAAAAATACAATGAGATTCAACCAAAATACAATGCCGTACATATGAAAGTTGCACTGCATAATCAAGCAATTTATTTACTGCTGAAGGATTTGGTACCTGTTAAACCGGAAGGCATTCTGATTGATCAATTCACCCCGGAAGGCAACTATCGGAAATATGTCCGCAGCGAAAAAAATCAGGTAACAGAAAAACTCTATTTTATTACTAAAGGAGAACAGTATCACATTGCAGTTGCTGCAGCATCAATCATCTGTCGAGCGGCCTTTCTAGAAGAGCTGCAGAAGGAATCTAATGAATTGGGATATACAGTACCGTCTGGTGCAGGTGCAAAATCGGATCAGGTTGCCGCCCGAGTTTTAAAACAAGGAGGCATGGACCTATTGTCCAACTATGTTAAACTGCATTTTGCCAATACAGGAAAAGCCCAGAAAATTGCAGAGAAATAATAGAACAACCTCTTTTACAGAAGAACCAGACTAAAATACCTCTTATTATGCTGCATGTTCGCTTTTACTGACAGAGCCAAGCAGCAATTGATCTAAAGAAATTAAGGAGAGATGTATATGATTATTAGGGAAGCAATACTTTCTGATGCCGAAGCTTTACATGCAATTAACCAGGACTCCCTTGGCTATGACTACCCGCTGATTAAAACAAAGGAGCAGCTGGAAGATCTTCTTAATTTGACTGATAATAAACTATTCATCTGCACTATTGATGATCAAGTATGCGGTTATATTCATGCAGCGGTCTATCTAACCATTTATGCACCAAAGATGATTAATATACTGGCATTGTCTGTTGATACAGCATTTCAGGGAAAAGGCTGCGGAAAAGAATTAATGCAGTCCGTTGAAAAATGGGCAGCAGCAACAGGAGCAGGCGGAATACGTCTGAACTCCGGTGAAGAAAGAAAAGCAGAGGTTGTGACAGAAGTGTTAACTTTCATAAGGACAAATAAAAATACTAAATAAAATGGACTCGCCCATATCTAAAGAAAGCCCGCAATCACCAAGATTGTGGGCTTTCTCACTGCTGGTTACTTGTGTTCCTTATATTAAGGTAATTTTACTTTAAACTGTTTTTTATCTTAGTTTTTCCACAAACTATATATTTCTGTTCTTTTGCTGAATGCTTCTTGCCCACCTTCCATAATATCTACTATGCTACTCTGGGTTTTCTTATTGTCAACACTACCAGTCTGGATATTTATTTTCTTGTCATCATATGAAACAGTTACAATTTGTTCAGAATCACCTAATACTGGTATATTAGCATTATGTGTAGCAAAGATGAACTGTACATCGGATTTTCTTGTTTTGATTTCTTTTATGATTTCGTTATAGATAACTTGATTATCAAGATCGTCTTCTGGTTGGTCAATCATAATTAAATTATTCTCTTTTTGTGATAAAATGAACAACACTAATGCTGATGCCCTCTGACCAATTGAATGCTTAGCTAATGGTTTGCCATGATAATTTATTTCAATTTGATTTGGGGTAGAAATTTTTATTAATGAATTATAATTTTTTCTAGTTTTCTGCTTAAGTTTATCTAGATGAGTGCTAGGTAAAATTTTGGCAGCTCTTTTAGAATCAAATAGCAATATATCAGCAATTAGTGTGGGGAAATCATTAAATTCCGCAACTAAAGCTTCATATCCGCTAGCTGTTATTCCTGTTCCTTTGAAATGTAATTTTAAATTTTCTAAAAAGAAGTTCTTATTCCCTTTAAATGAAATGTCTAGTTCCAAGGAGCTTTGACTATTATTTATTTTTTCAATTTCTTGCTTATATTCATTCAGCTCTTTAACTAATGATTGGTTTCTTTCATCCAATAATGTTTGGATGTTAGTAATGATTTGAGCTCTTTCTTCTTCCTGACGTGTTTTCTTACCAATTTCATCAAGGATTCTTTCTTCAGTAATTTTTAGTTTAGAGAAATCATCTGGATTTAGATTAGGTATACTAATTTCTCGTTTGATTTCAGCAAACTCTTCTTCTAAAGAGTCGATTGTTTCTTGAATTTTAACTAGAAGCTTATCTATATGTTCGGACGAGCTTTCTATCTCGCTAACAATTTTTTGTAGCTTTGTTTTAGTAGCTGAGACTTTCTCTACTTCTTCGGATAATTCTTTAAATAGCTCTGGAACCTCTAGAGAAGTAATTCCTTTTAAATCGTCTAGCTCGTCAAGATATTCTGAGGCAATACTTTCTTTTAATGTAAGTTTATAATTCTGAGTTAGGTCAAGGACTCTTTTTACTGTTTCTTTATCTTTTTGAAAATTTACTTGTTTTGATAATTTTTTAGACAATCCCTTTTCTTCGAATATCTTAATTTTATGTTTTGTATCTTGAAGGTTTTTTTGAAGTTCAGAAAAACTATTTATTTTGTCCTCCAAATCAATAAAATTTTTGATTTTTTCAGATAGCTTATTTTCTATATCTAATAAACTTTCTTTCGAAGATTTTGTTCTTTTTCCGACTAACTTATCTAATAATTTCAATTCAAATCCGTTATCCATATTCGATAAGTCTTTCTGCCCAAAATATAGCGGAGCATTTAGAACAGAACTTATTTTGGCTCCAACTTCTTGATTATTTCCATCTGTTATATGTGGACTTTCTCCAAGGATGCGTTTTATTTTATAAAGATTTCCAAAATTATCTTGAAGTTCTAAAATAATTTGCCCTCCCGAACCAAGTAAGTTTTCCACTACATCTGTCTTATACTGCTTATCCGCTTCTGAGGGTGGCATGTCCAACGCATAACGAATTGCTTCAATAATACTTGATTTTCCACTTCCTCTAATGCCGATTAAGCTATTTAATTCTGAAGATAAATAAATCTTTTCTCCATCCAACTTCCCACCTAAAAACTCAACAGATTGAATATAGCCATGAACGGTTTTCTTCGCTTCAAGGGATGTTCTATTCTCAAAATCTTTTAGTGCAAGTACGACAGACTCAAAGTTATTATCACCAATCTTAATAAAAGATGGTTTCCCTTTTCCTATCTGTTCTATTGATTTACAGTCAGAACCTTCAACATAAGGAAGCCTGTAACCCATCCATTGTTCAAGTTGAGCTATTTTGTCTCGGGATCTTCCTTTCTGAAAACCAAGAACACGTTCTCGGAATTCACCTTTTGATGATAGGGAGGTGATAAGTCCACCGTCACATTCTTTTAAAAAGCCACTTTTTTGCTCTATATGAGCCATTAAAATGAAATATTCTTTTTCATAAGAATTTAGAGATTTAATTACTTGTGGTAAATCATGATTGCACCTTGTATTTTCATGCTCTCTGTTTTCAATTCCCTTAAAAACTTCGTCCAGAAAATTATTTATGTACTCCTTTTTTCCGCTAACCCAATCATTATCTTTAAAAATTATCAAGCAATGAATACCATTTGCTCCCTCCTTAACGGAAAGTTCTACTCCAGGGAAGATTAGAATATTTTGTTTATTTGCTTTCTTTTTGATAGCCTTATATTCTCCCAAGTCAAACTTATTATGATTTGTAATAACACCTAAACCGATATTTTCAGATTTTAATTTCTCTACATAGTCAGAAACGAATCTATCTTCTTCTCCTGAATAGATAAATTCTTTGTCAGCTTTAGTGTGTAAATGAAAATCTGCTCTAATCCATGCCGTACCTTTGCTAAACATGTCTGTCCTCCTCAATTGTAAAAGTAATAATATCTCACTTAAAGTATACCATCATATTTTAATAATACACGAAATAAAAAAATAATAAGCTTTGATAATTACTGGAAATTGAGTTTAATTCTATTTCTATTGAATAATACTAGTGAAACACTAATAAAAATAAATGCATTGAAGTAGTTGATTTTTTTGGTTATAGAATCCCGAAAAATCAACCATTATAAGCTGTTTCCTTGCCTACTTTCTTAGTCTTCTCAACTGTTAAGCCTTACTATATAGATGTAACAAAAATATTTATTTAGGAGGTTTTCAATATGGAAAAACTAAAGAAGAAACATCAATTCAAGAATTTGGAGAAGCTGGACAAGGTAAAAATAGGATATGCACGAGTTAGTAGTTTAGACGACAGACAAAAATTAGGCTTTGAAGTCCAAAAAGAAGCGTTAAAGAGTTGTAACATTATTTTTAGTGAGAAACAATCTGGAGATAACGACAACCGCCCCGAGTTTCTACGTATGATTTCAGATGTAGAAAATGGACTAGTGGATACGATTATTTGTAAAAGTTTAGCTCGTGCTTTTCGTAATACTGGCGACCAAAACAGACATTTGAGAGAAGTCTTTCCGCAATTCCAGACCCGTTTTATCACACTTGATACCCCTCATGTTGACACCTTTTTAAGTCCTAGCCAAGCCTATTCTATGGAAGTAGAATTTCATGGTATGTTTAACGGCTATTATCCAATTAAGGTTTCTGAAGAAGTTAGTAAAACATTTAAAACGATGATGAAAAAAGGTGAATTCGTGGGTGCATTTGCTCCCTATGGCTATGTTAAGGGAGACACAGAAGAAACAAAGCATAAGTTTTTCATTGACGAAGAGGCGGCCGAAGTTGTGCGAAAGATTTTTCACTGGTATGCCTATGATGGATTAAGTCAAAAAGCAATTACCGAGAAACTCAATTCTTTAGGTATTCTCTGCCCAGCTTCATACAAACGAAGCAAAGGAATGAACTTTGTAGGTAATTTCCCTAATAATGACGGCTTGTGGTACGTAGCGACAGTTAGGAAAATATTGGATAACGAAACCTATATAGGGCATATGATTCAAGGCAAATCAAGAGTGTTAAGTCCACTCTTAAAGAAAAGTGAGTATGTTCCTAAAGATGAATGGGTTATCGTTGAGGATACTCATGAGCCAATTATTTCAAAAATGCTGTTTGAGTCTGTTCAGTTCATACGCCTGAAAAGACATCGTGTTGTTAAGAACAAGTGGACTGTTGATATATTTTCTGGATTTATAAAATGCGCAGATTGCGGAATGGTCATGACTAGAACGAAAAACTACTATATGACGAAACGATATGGAAAGAGAGATATAACCTATTATGTTTGTTCTACCTATTCGGCTAAGTCAAAAAAGGCTTGTTCTGGACACAGAATTAGGAAAGAGCTTGTAGAAGATGCTGTTTTATGTGCTGTTCAAGAGCAGATACGGACTGTAAGTAAGCTTGAAGAGATACTAGACGATAGTCGGAGAGATAAAATTGCTAGCTCCAGTCTTAAGCATTTAGAAAAATCTTTGAGTACTAAACAAAATGAAGTATCCAAACTTGAAGGGATTGCAGATAGTCTCTACATTGATTGGAAAACTGACGTTTTGTCTAAAGATGAGTACATGCGCATGAAGCTATCTTTTGAAGAGAAAATTTCACACTTAAAACAAGTTATTAAAAACATTAAATTAGAGCTTGAAGGACAACAAAAAAGCCGTGATGAAATCACGCCTTATATAGAAGTTTTTCGAGAACATAGAAATGTAACGAAATTGAATCGAGCAATTTTGATTGACCTTGTTGAAGCAATTCATGTCAGAGAAGATAAAGGTATTGAGATTGACTTCAAGTTTGAGGATACCTATCAAAAAATTGTTGATTCAATTCAAAAATAATGAATGATAACGGGAGTTTCTACTCCTGTTATTATCTTGTCTTTATTGTTATTAACCGAAGTGTTCTGCCTCAAGAAATAAGGCGGAATATACGAAAATAGCTACTCATATTTTCAGTATAGTTCGCCTTATTTCCGAAGAGGCAACTTCTGGAACACCGTTTATTCGGCTTTAGCGGAGTCAGACATACTTATGTCACAGTCCCATATAGGCTTTGCAAAACGAAAAAATCAGGCAAATTACTATAAAATGATTGGGTAAATTACATTTGTGCTTGTTAGGAAAAATCTAAAAAAATTTACTGCCCTGAAAAAGTCCGTTTTACCTGTTGATCTCAATGAGCTCAGGCGAAACGGACTTTCTATTCCATTACCAAAATAAGTTCAGTTTAGTTCAGGTAACATTACTTTACTACTTTCTAAAATCTTCCAATACTAGTCCAATTATTGAAACCACCCCATTATCGGCAAACTTCACATAGATTCTCTTACCCAGACTTTCATCCTCTTTTGCAGTTTCCAATGTATCGTATAAATAAATTGTTTCATTATATTTACCTGAAAGTTCTGAAAGTTTCATGGAAAAATCATTTTCCGAAATATTATATGCAGATGCTAGCTGAGAGATCAGCTTCTTTTGATCCTTCCCATTGAATTGCTCTGTAGAGGCAATATTCTTTACAACAACAGCTTCTCGTGTTGAAGAAACTGTTTTCTTTCCCTTGTCAAGGGTATATTTTATCTCTACCTGAGCAGAAATCGGGTAATACCCTTCAGAAGTTTTGAAAACTAAATATTCACTGTAATCAACCTCTGCTGCTGAGGATTGACTATAGTATTGCGTGTAGTCCAACGTCTGATTATCCATGGTCAGCTGCTCAGTCAAAATGCCTGTTGCGTTTTTGAAAGCTTCCGTTAACATCAATTGAAGCTTCTCCTTCATTAACTCCTCTGCCTCTTCCTTAGTCATCTCCCCAATATCATAACTTGGAAATGACTTATCTCGATTTTCCGACCAGATTAATAAGTTGTCTTCTGATGACAACTTATTAGCAGATGATCCATCACATGCTGCTAAAAACCCACATCCAAGTAAGAGTACAAGTAACGAATGAATGATTCTTTTATTAAAAAACATAAATTTTCCCCTTTATCTTAATCAGATCAATTGCTTCTATTAGATAGCTGTTGGCAGTGATCAATCGACATAAGAATATACAGCTTAACTAATTCTCTACTGAATTTATTTTAGAAAAATCAAAAAAATTAGTGCTAAAAATACTTTTTTGACAAATGCACTATTTTCCCTCTTTTACTTTCTTTCATTTACTTATTTTTCTAGTCAAATACACTCAAATCCATCTGAATTAGCTGGCTTTGATCAAACTCACCTTCAACAAAGGTTAGACTCACAACCCGGTTATTTTTATCAGTTGGAACTTTATAAAAAGCTAATCCTTCGCTTTCTTCTCCTCTAGAAAGCTCATCATCATTCGCCTCAGCCAGTACTTTCAAATTTTCTACAGCTTCTTCTTCTGGAAAGTCTGATTGATTAAGCACTTGATTCCCAATTGTCAAGCTTGTCTTTTTAAACCAGACAGCAGGTTTTATTGAATTTTCGCCCTTATTCAATAGCTTAAACCTTACTGCCAAATACTCTTGATCAATGATTGTCACTTTGCGATAGCCAGTTACTTCAAACCGCATGGAAGCATTTTCTGCAAACATATTGGAGCTGCTGTCAGAAGCAGAACTATCTGAAATCCCCTCACTGTCTGCTGCTCCTTTTTCTACTAAACTATCAGCTGATTGATTAAGGATTTCTACTCGCTTTTCGTAATTTCTATCATCTGCTGAAAAATAATTAACTTGTACAACACTATTCTCCGTCGCAATATAGTAAAAGTGAGCCCACATACTCTCATTTTCAAAGCTTGTATTCAAAGTATATTTAAATGCCGGATAGCCATTTACTTCATATTCTTTCATAAAGACATCTTCAAGATTTTCATAACCATATGTCCGTTGAAGTTCTTCTCTTGTCTTTTCAGCGAAATTCTCTAAATCAACCTCTGCTTTTGAAAATGCCAAAATATACATAAAAGAATCACTCTTTGTATCCTCTGCACCAAAAGCTGCTGCATCACCAAAGTTTTCTTTTAATTTTGATTCCGTTTGTGTGTCCCAGTCGCTTGGAAGTTGAAATTCAAAGGTATGACCAGCACCATTGAATTTCACTTTTTCATCGGATAATGAATCAGAACATCCGCTAAGGAGAAGCAGTACCATTGCCAGAAATATATAAAAATTTTTATTCATTTGATGATTCCTCTTTTCTCCGTATCAATCGATCTTCGTACCTTCTATATAGCAAAAACAAAGCAATACAGCCTGCAAAAAGTATGAGACCTGTTTTTAACCCTTGTGGTAAAAAGACAAATTCTATCTCGTGAGTTCCAGCAGGAATTGCCAATGTCAAAAAGGCATTTTTGAAGGTTGGTATTTCTATTTTTTCACCATCAATATAGGCAGTCCAACCTGCATCATAAGGAATTGTTGTAAAGAGGACTTGATCCTTTGCCAATTTAACTTTTGCAGTTGCCGTCCTGCCTGTGGTTTCAAATGACACACCCTTTGCTTGAACTGCTTCAACAGCTTGTTCAAATTTAGTCGAATCTAATAGTAATACATCCGGCTTATAAATTTTAATCATTCTAGTCCCTGTAAATACAGCTTTAACCTCAACCGTTGTTCCTGTTTCATAATCACCCAAATTGTAGTATTGACCTGACGATGTGATAGTAGTCTCCCTTGTCACTCCATTAACTGTTGTTTTAACACTTCCTTCAAGCATGTACATCATATCTGTTGGATAAATACTTAAGTATGCCTGGTGACCAGCCGGTACATAGACAGACCACGTTATCACTTTTTCTTTTCCAGGACTGATTTCAGTATAGATTTGTTCCTTTCCAGAAGTTGCAACAACTGCATTTTCTATAGTTACTTGTCTTGGCTCCACCACTTCAGTCATTATTTCATTCGTTTCAGCTAAGTGGTTAAATAAAGCAGTTTGATTTTTTACTGCATCTGTTTCAAATATTCCATCATCTGTCAAAATTCCGAGCGGTAAAGCATAGCTGTTTTCATAAAGAGCATAATCACCGCTTTCAGAAATTTTTTCATAGCCGAATTTCATTGGGTCATCTTTAGCAATGTTATACTTGATTCCCAGTAAAGAATCCATGAAAAGTGTATTATTATCATAATTAATTGTCAGATTAGTCCCCAAGGATCGAAAGCCTAAATTATTCAAATACGCTGAAGAATGGCGGTTTCGAATTGAAGAAAACATTGTTACCCCACTATACCCATGAGTAAAGCTGTCATTCAAGTTTGCCCGATCAAGATTTTCCATTCGATAGAATGTATCATTTTCTTTTTTTGTCTGATTAACCAGCTTTTCAACATCGGAATAGGATTCAGAATAATAATATCTGCCAGGATATCCCCAATCAGCTCCCACACCTGCAATTAAACCTTTTGCATTAAAAAAAGTTTCAGTACTCATTAAAAGAAACAAAAATATCGGTATGTATATCCTCAGTTTATCTGTTTTTCCATATAACAGCAGACAAACCGCATAAAGAGCTAGAAATCCAATCGTCAGATAAAGCGACTCATTCGTGATATAGTTGTATCGTTTAGGATTTGACAAAAGAATTGCTGCAATAAACAGACTACCAATGATTAGTAGTATGTTCATTAGTTTATTTTGATCCTTTTTATCAAAAGCCTCAAATCCATAGCCGCCGAACAAAATGACTAAAAAGGAAAACAGAAAACTAAACCGGAATAAAAACATATTTGGAGCATGCAGACCATGCCAGAATAAATTTAACGGATCAATATAAACACTTGCAATAAGTAGAATGAACAAAGTACCATAGCATAATTTACTCCTTAGAGAAAATTTGTCTGAAACAAAGTAGAAGCAGCAGAAAATAAGTGGAAGCAATCCAATATATATAAAAGGTGCTGATTCATATTTACTGGTGTCATATACCGCAACCATACTTTTTACAATAAAATCCCAGCCCCCTGTATCTGGAGTAAACAGACGATCAATTTTATTTAAACCTTCACCATTGTTTGTTAAATCTAAAATGGTCGGCAGAACTGTAAGCATCGAAGCGCCACCAGCTAATAAAGAAGTAATCATATATGGGTAAATCGTTTTTTTATAACGAGACCAGTCAATAATTAAGTGCATGCAATAATAGAGGAAGGAAAAAACACCGATCATAAATGCCATATAAAAATTGGAAAGAAACAATAATAAGTAGCTCAAAAATAGAATTCCCGGCTTCTTTCCATCCAGTATTCGGTGAATTCCCAAGATAATCCAAGGCAAATAGACAAAGGCATCCAACCACATAATCACTGGTGAATAAGCAACAGTATATCCCATCAATGCATAGGTGCTGCTAAAAGAAAGCTGCTGCCAGCGTGACATCTTTTTATATGTCTGTTCCGCAAACACATAAAAAGATAAGCCAATAAAGCCAAATTTTATTAGAGTAATCACATAAAGTGCATCTGGCATAGCTGCATTATCAAACAAAGCAACTAAAGGTGTAAATATACTATTCACATAATATGCTGCAAATGCCCAGTAATTTAATCCTAGGGACCCGTACCATGTATAAAACATACTTTGTTCTCCATGAAGCACATTATTGAAACTGGCATGAAAATTGGAATATTGAGATAAAGAATCACTTGCCATGATACTTCGCTCACTACCTATGTATATCCCATTCATAGAGTAAACAATTATCATAATGATGACAGGTATTAAAAAACTCAGGATCAAAACCAACCAATTTTTCTGGATATATCCAACAATTCTTTTTTTCATATATAGTTCACTATCCTTTTATTCAATTTATAATCCCCATTTTTGAAAAGGGGTAATAACGAATGACAGCGACACCTTCAACCTGATCATCGCGAACAAAGCCAAAATGTCTGCTATCTGTAGAATGGTTGCTATTATCCCCTAATACAAAATAGCATCCATCCGGAATATTATCTAAGTATTCCAAATCATTCCAGACATTTTCTGTAATCGTCACTTTTAGCGTTCCATCCGGCAACTCTTTTGCTGGAATATCTTTTTCAGCTTGTTCCTTCTTTATTCGGCAATTAATGAATAGGGCATTTCCTTCAACCCATATTCGATCTCCAGGTATCCCAACCACACGCTTAGTATAAGAACTGTCTTCAGTATTTTCAGGATCGAAAGCAATTAAATCATATCGGTCAGGAATTTTTGTCTTCCAAATAATCAGCCGATCACTATTGGTTAGGGTTGGTTCCATTGAACTCCCGTCAATCCGATGCATCCTGATTTTCATGATGCCTATTACAAGCAATAAGACCATACAGATACAGAAGAAAGCAGAAATAAGGATCTCTTTCTGCTTTCCTATAAATTTTTTTTTCAACCTAGCTTGGGTAACTAGTTTCTTTTTATCTTTCTTCATACTTCTTTATTCCTTTATCATTAAAATTAGAAACGAACCATTGTATGGAAAGGAAACAGACGAAGTTTTACTACTCCTATAATGTCTTTTTCAGAGACAAAACCAAAATGGCGGCTGTCAATTGTATAAGACCGATTGTCTCCCAGAACAAAGTATTTCTTTTCCGGCACCCATTTTTCTCCAGTCAATTCAACCAAAGCAAAGTCTTCAGTAATTTGTGAAGAACCCTCACTTGAACTATTCAAATAACGCTCCAGCTCTTCTTTTTCATTTAGATAGAGCTGATTATTTTTATATAATAATCGATCTCCAGGCAATCCAATAACACGCCGAATATAACTCTCCCCTGAAGAATTTTTGTAACAAATCAAATCAAAATTTTTGATTTTTTCGACCTTACTTACAAATAATCGGTCTCGATTGTTCAATGTAGGGGTCATCGCATACCCTTCGACTTTTACTAATCTGAATGTAAAACATGATATAAGACCTATTAAAAAAGAAAAAACTACAATTGAAATACTCATTTGGACCAAAAACTGATTAAATTTCTTTTGCCCTTTTTGTTTTCCTGACAGATGTCTTCTTTTTTTGGATGATTTTCTTCCAGCTCTTTCTTTTGGAATGTCTGAAGTTATTTTCTTCCGCTTCTTTTTTATAGCAGTTTGTTTTTTATTATCTTCTATACGATAGTGTGGCGATCTGGCTGCCTGTCTCTTTTGGCTTTTAACAGTCATTTTCCTATTTGTTCTTTTTTTCATAGTTATTCACACTCAAGATAACTCATTTTTTTTGCTTCAGCGCATGTTCATTTACTTGGTATTCTTTAAATATTTCCTGCTGATTTTCTTTTATTTTTTCTATGTCTGATTGATACATTTCCATTTGTTCCAGGTTTTCCAAAATCACTCGAGCTTGAGCATTTAAATTTATCCCAAGATTTTTTGCTGAAGTGAAGTAACGGTTCAGCTTTTTCTGACCATCAACACTCAATCCCATATAAGCAGTCTCTACAGAAGCACTTGTCAACTGCTGGGATAAATCCCGAATATTCTTTTCTGTTTTTTCAATTGAAGCACCATTATTATAGGATTCAATCTGACTATCTATTTCTCCTATCAAATAATAGATTTTAGCTAATGCAGCTGCATTCGAAATACTCAAATTCGTCAATTGATAATAACGAGTATAAGATGCTCCTCCACCAAGTAAAACTGCCATAATAAGAAGGAAAATACCGTTCCTTCTTCGCTTTTTCTTGTATTGTTCTGCCTTTCTACAGATACGCTGCCATTTTTTGCGTTTTTTCTTGTTTTTCGGTCTTTTTTTCTTCAGCCCTTCCAGTTTCCTTCCGGCAACAATACTAAGAACTAAAAAGATTATACCTAACAACAACAAAAGAATTCCTAATGACAGCAGACCTATGAAGGCCATATCCAATTTACTCATATTCAAATTCATAGATCTTTCCTCATTTTCGAACTATTTTCTGCCTGTCTTTTTTTAGAAGGCCTTTACTTACTCTTTTTCTTTTTATTAGAGACCGTATGAACAATCAAGAATATGACAATAAGCAATGCCAATGCCGTACCTACAATTCCAGCAATCAGCTTCCAATCGATTCCTCTTTCTTGAACCAGTGAAACATCCTGCCCATTAAATTTATCTGCTTCTTCATCTGCAATGGCAAAATTCTCTGTCCATTCCCAATGTTTCCCTCCGGAGACAACAAGGATATGTGCTTTATACTTTCCAGGCTCCATGCGATCACCATTCATTGTGACTGGAAAATCAATATATGAATTAGGTGCCATTCTCATCCCGGCTTTTTTTACATCATACAGAACTTCTTCTGAATCTCCTGGCATAACCTGAACCTCTACAGTCATATCTTCCAGGTACTCTGCAACAATATTCGAAAAATTAACAAACACAGCATTTCGATAATTAGCCAGCCCCGCATACACTTTGTTCAGGATTAAATCCGGCTCCAGCACTGCTTCATTTTCCTGCAAAATCATGCCGATCATATAAGCATATTCATTAATAATCCCTGTTTGATCTTCTGGATGTTCTACTCGTTGTTTCAATTGAATACCGCCAACAATCTTCCCATCAAAGGAAACTTCCGGCATCTTTATATTCAGCTTTAAGGGAACCACTGAATTTGCAGGAATAGTAATCTCACTTTCAGCACTCACAATATCATTAAACTTATATTTTAATGACTTGTCATCTTCCATTGCAGTCGGTCCATGTTCAATCACACCATTACCGTTTGTTTTTGCACCATTCAGTGAAACATCTACAATCATTTCGTTTGCAGAATCGTTAATCAACTGAATTTCAACTAGTTGTTCCTGACTTGCTGTCATCAGCAAATCAAAATAGCCAACATCTTTTGAAAGTTGATTTTCTGGTTTAATAACTTGATAATTAAATCCACCCATTGGATCTGTTCCTTCATTTTCAGTGCTTACAGATTCTTCTGCATATGTGGAAACTCCAAAACTGAATAGCGACACTATGTACAGAAGGAATAATGGAAACAAAAAATTTTTTTCTTTTTTCATAACCTGACTACCTTGTGACCTTTCATATTTTTAATAAGAGAGGCTATGGCATTAGCATGCCTAGAACCCTTAAAACCGAATAAACAGTGTTCCAATCTTTGCATGATTCGAGCATTCGTAAGAAGCGTAGGATCAAGTTCTTATATGCCCCCTCAGACATACTTTGAGGATCGGAACCAAGTCCTTCAATTCTTAGCAGCTTTGCCATTTAGAAATTGATGAGATCAAAACGAAGTCCTTCAATTCTTAATGGCTCTGCCATTTCGGAACAAAGTGTAGCGAGAACCGCAGACGCAGAAAAACGGATACAGCGTAATGTTTTGTCTCGAGAATCGTTAGACTCACAGAGACAACAGTTCTTCTACGTAATGTTTTGTCTCGAGAATCGTTAGACTCACAGAGACAACAGTTCTTCTACGTAATGTTTTGTCTCGAGAATCGTTAGACTCGCAGAGACAACAGTTCTTCTACGTAATGTTTTGTCCCGTGAATCGTTAAACTCGCAGAGACAGCAGTTCTGCTGCGCATACAGTTCTACTACATCAAGTAAGCTGGTTTCATTCAAGGAATACTTATCGAAACTACGCATACCATTCTGCTAAAGTACGAATATAAGCAGAAGCGGCAAAGTAGAACCAGCACTTGTCGGTCCTAATCTGTGCCGAGTAATCGCAGGCAACATCTCGGAAATATAGAAAGCTCCAAGTAGATATCAATCCACAGCTATTCATTTCATGAATAATGTTCCATGACAATTTTCGGATTATCCTTCTTGGTATCATAAATCACTACGATTGACTTGTCAGAGTAGATGATACCTACTTGGGTCTCCGAGCTGAACACTTTTACTCCTGCGGTTACTCGTCGCATGAAGAAGCTTTGTCCCGACCTCTCAGTACTCTTTGTTTAATACTGTAAATTATCTAGTGGCTTCCAGTGTCCATTGAATTTTAGCAGTATATTTCGTTTCGAAAATTTCAATATCATCCTTTAAATTAAGTTTAACTGAAGTTGCTGCAGTCCCTGCATCCTGGTTACCGAATGTTAATTCATAATCACCTGCCCCTTTATTTGCTGCAGTATTTTCCAGCATAAGCTGTTTATTACCAGCAACATTGTAAGACAATGAATTAGTACCAAAATTCAAATCAGCTGATTCTGGTTGTAAATGACTTGGTTCAATAGAAGTTAATGCTAGATTTGTAAACGTCAACTCTGATCCATTCAACGCAACATCTGTACCTTCTACTTGACCAGTAAATTCTTGTGTCATTTCAGCATATAATTTATATGCACGATTCAATGTTGAACGTCCATCATAGAATTTAACAAAGTTTTCAACCAAATATTCGTCTGCATTTCCTTCATTTGCAACAAACGGCAATGCAAAATATTCAGTCGCGGCTGACCCGGCAACTACTTCATGTGAGCTGAAATCCAATGGTGTTACGGCTACAATACCAAAATCACCTGGATCAGTAACATCTGGAATGTTTGTAATTGTTGAACCAGTTGTTCCTGGTTTTGTGATAGTTGTATTGCTGCCGCCCTCTGTATTACGCGTAAATTCGATGTACGCATCTCCGTCATGCTGCAGATTGTCTACCGCTTTCGTATTTGGTGCTGCAATCGCAACTCCTGCTACAGCTAATAAAGCTGTACCACATAATTTACTTGTTAATTTCATTTGTGTTTCCTCCTAATAATGTGTGTTTTATATTTATGGTAACTCGGCTAAAATCCAAGTTATCACCGTTGAATAGGGTACCGGATCTATTTGAGTGCCTCCCGGTACAGTTAGCTTTATTGCACTATTTTCATAGACCTGCTGACTATTAAAAGCGGAGTCCAGAACTGGCTCATTGTTTGCGTCTGTTTTAGGACTTAATGTTGATGATTGTCCCTCTGAATGTCCTTCAGATGCCCCAAAAGAAATACTCCATGTTCCCGCGCCGCTGCCTGTCTCAGCAGTTGCCAAATCATACGTATCACCAATATTGCTTAAGCGAATAATTTCGCTGGAAACAACAGGTGCATCCGTTGTTGAATTTGGTGTACTTGTCCATGATTTATCAAATGACAATACTGCTCCATTTAATGAGCTGTTTGTCGTAGTTGAATTACTGAATTGATTTTCTTGACGAACCTGCAGCTTCCAGCCCTGTGCTGTCGCTGTTGTCCGATAATCAGATAATTGAATAAAGTTTCCTCGCGGACTAGTTTGCCCATCCAAAAACAGTTGTGCATTTACCGGATATGAAACTTCTTTATCAGAAATAACATTTGATGAAAAATTTAATTGTGGAACAAAATCAATCCGCAGCCTTCCGCTTGTACTTGGGCTTTCACCGGGATTAACTTCATTCTCGGGTTTTTCCGGATCAACAATGTAATCAATCTCCGTACTCCTCGTAAATTCAATTGCAGCATTCTTTTCAGTTCCTTCCGCAGGAACAAAATTGTTGAAGGAAACTAAAAGAGAAGCTGAAAGTAATACAGCAGGGAACAATTTTTTATTTAGCATTATCTGCTCCCCTTTCTCTTACCTTGTTCCTTACGTTTTATCCAAAAGAAGAAAAGAACAGCAGCTACAATTGCAATCCCGCTGAATGATAAGCCTGTTTTTACAAGCTCACCAGTTGAGGGATAAGTTCCTGTCGGTTTCCCAACAGTACTTGAACCGTCTGTTGCGGGCAGTGTTGAAGAAGAAGCCATTGATGAACTTGTTGTTGAAGAATTAGCTGGTTCAGTCGAAGAAGAAGTGACTGTTTCATCATAAAACGTAATCACACCATTCGTTTGAACGGAACCGCCATTGCCACTGGCCATTGCTTTCATTGACCCCCCTGAAAAGATACTCAACACCGCAATGAAGGAAGCGACAAGTAAAGCAAATAATTTTTTTCCCATGTTTATTCTTCCTCCATCCGTTTATGGTGTATTTTCCAAGTAATAAAGCATGGTTGCTTTATACTTTCCGAGTTTATTTACTGACCCTGCCGGCAATTCCAATTTAAAGCCTGTTCCTTCCGGTGTCCATGTTGAGCTGAGATCATATTCACCTTCATATGATTCAGTCACAATCTCTTCTAAATCTTCAGTAATGGTTAGTTCATTATTACCTGTTTGATAACGAATCGCATCAGGCAATACATAGGCTTCATCAGGATTTGCCTCATCAGGAAGCAAAGGTGATATTAATTTCACTGACAATGTCCAACTACGTTCACTATAGCGATAATCTGAAATAATCAGTTTATCCTTATTGTCAACATAATCAGACTCAGTATAGTTTTCATTATCAATCAGACTAGGATCATTTACTTTTACTTCATCTGTTACTTTAATAGACTGTGTACGGAAGTCCAGTGTTGGAACTGATTCCAATTTTAACAACCCAACAAAGATATATCGCACTGTTTTAGGTGTTCGTTCTACCAATACAGCAGATTCATCACTTGGACGATTTGAATCTGACAATGTGAACCTGCCTTTAGAAATGATTGTAGAAATCGCTGTAATCACACTGCTTTCCTGTGTCAGATTGATTGTTTTCCCTACTTCTCTGTCTGATAAAGTAACAGAAGATACATCAGGAACCGCTTTATAGGTGTCATTTCTGGACAAATAAACAAATTCTACAATGACGGTACTTTTAGCTTTTTCCAGAACATATTTCACTTCTGAACCGCCGCTGACAACTTCAACGCCTGTTTCATTTGATGGTCTTGTGATGATGTCATAACCATTTGTCTCCAAACTAGTGATTGCATCCAAGACTGTTTGTTCCAGCGTCAAGTCAACACTGTCACCAATTGATTTGGACAAATCTACTGCTGGTCGGATATCTGCATCCTGCTCATCTACAAAGCGAACTTTAAGAACAGCTTCTGCTATCACAAATGTATAACTCACAGCATTTTCGCCTCTTGCCACAGTGAGAGCTGTTTCATTTGATGGTCTTGAAATGACCGTATACCCTTCACTCTCTATGATAGCGACCATATTGCTGATTGATGATTCAGCTGTCAAATCAACAATATCTCCTACTTTTTTATTTAAAATAATCGGAGTCTTCAAATCACTGAAATCAGCAGCAAAGATGAAGCTTACTTTTACAGTTGCATCTGCTTTCTTCAGAACATATTCAACTGTTCTTCCGCCAACAGTAATTTCCACTGCATCTTCAGTACCTGGACGTTGAATAATATCATAACCAGCATCTGTTAATGCAGTTAATTGGTCTGTAACATCTGATTCTTGTGTCAAATCAATCTTGTCAGCTACTTTACCCGGAATAACCACAGGTGTCGCAACTTCTCCAGTTTCATCAACAAAGTTTATAGTCAATGCTGCTGCTGAACGAACAAACACATATGCAGCTGCTGAACCGCCAGAAAGCACTTCAACAGCCGTTTCATTTGGCGGACGAGATTGAACATCATAACCCAGAGCTTTTATTTCCTCAATCGCAGCTAAAACTTCTGCTTTTTGAGTCAAGTCAACAAATTGACCAATCATTTCTCCAGTAATTGAAATAGATGTACGTATTGTCTGATTCTGATCATCCACAAAATGAACAGTTACATCAGCCTGTGTTTCACCAATTGCCACTTTTACAGGTACTTCTTTAGTTACACCCTGCGGAGTCGTCAAGATAACATAAACTGTTACTTCTTCTCCTGGTACAGTTGTATCCGGTAATCTTGAAATATCAACAGATACGCTGACAGGCTCATCCAAGATTGTATTTCCTGTATCGGTATGAACATTTTTTATTAAAGATGAAAGAATTTGGCTCTCTGTCAATG
Source organism: Enterococcus sp. BWT-B8 (assembly GCF_020567625.1). Lineage (NCBI taxonomy): Bacteria > Bacillati > Bacillota > Bacilli > Lactobacillales > Enterococcaceae > Enterococcus > Enterococcus sp. BWT-B8. The sequence goes on from NZ_JAJDJV010000011.1 coordinate 92,839, forward strand.
CAGCAAATTTAGTTCCTTTTGGATAAAGAATATCTTCTCTTGCATCAGCATACGGTATGCCGTCATAACGGACTTGTGATTGACTTTCTCTGTCACGGCCCAAATCAACTTGTTCTTCAGGCGTAAGAGAAATCAATGCAACCTCAGTTTTTGTTGAATAACTGTAAACTGTTTGTGTCTTGGTACCGCCCATTTCAAAGTTCGTCATGTATCCATTATTTTCACCAGAATACTGATAACCATAAAAATCCTTGTTTGCTTCAAAATCAAATGATAAATTAGGCTTGGCCACAACTTTGATATCAAATACTTCACCATCAAACTCATCACTTTTTGGATTTTTTGCAATAACTCTGACCTTGTTACCCGTTGCTTCAATAGTAAAAAGATCAGTTACATCAGCTCCAGTTGAATAGTTATAAACCTTTGTAGCATTTTGATCTACATCATAATAGTCTGGAACTTCAGACTGAACTTCAAACTTATCATTTCGGTTATCTATACCATTAGCTGCATCAAACATATTTGGGGAAGTTCCTTGGCGAATGGTATATTGTAAATCCATATATCCATTATTACCATTCGAAATGCTATTTCGATCACCATAGACAATAGGTCGAGAAGGAGCAATTCTTACTAAAGAATTGGAGTCATACGTAATACCCATCGCACCTGAAGTATCATTTTTAAATTGAACAGACATATTTATTTCGCTGCCTTTGACTAATTTTGTTAACTTAGTATTTGGCGTCAGCAAAGATGTTCCACCCGCATACAGTTCAATAAAATCTGGATTGCTCTCGCCATTTTTAGTAGATTTTTTTATACCAATAAAGTTATTTGAAGTGGTATCATATTCCCGAATATAGATATCACTAAAATCAGTCAGATTGGAATGCTCAACAGATACTGCTTTTTGTTTATTAATATTAAGGAAATTCCAAGTACCTTTAAATTGATCAATCCGGGCATTAGTCTCACTATCGTAAAATTCATAATGATAATCAAAACTATCACCTTGAGAATATTTGTTATTCAAAATATTTTTATTACCGGATGAAGTTTGGTTTCCGCTTCCTAAAAAAAGAAATAACTTTCCCCAATTAGGAGCTGAGCTTGAAGATACAGGCATTGCTGCATCTGAATTTGTTAGCTCAGCATCAGCTGGATCCACAGCAATAAAATTTACATATTCAGCTGTAATATCAATTTGATCCATTACCAGTTTTAAATCAATTGATCTGCCATTATATATACCAGCATTTTTTATTTTTACAGAAGGTTTTTCATTAATAGGTAATGTTGAACTAAATGGCTTAAAACGATAATACTTTGTATTAGTAGGAATAGCTGACTCACCAACCCTAACAACTGTTTGGCTAACCACATAGTCTGTATTCCCCTCAACTTCATAAGAAGTGTTATCTGAAAGTCTAAAAACCGTCCCATATTCTCCTGGTACTTCTACAATATTTCCATCAGGGTCCGTACTATTCCCTTTAAGAATATTTACCAGTGGAGTATTCGTTTGATCAAATGCTGAATATCCTTCTGGAAAAGTAATTGGAGCTGCATTTATTGTACTGTTTGCCCTGAAATATAAAATTCCTGACAAAACAAGTCCAACCATGGTAATTAGTCCAGCTCCTAACTTTAATGTCTTATTTTTCATAATTTCCCTCCTTTCTTCTATTAATTGTCAATCTAATTACTTATAAAGCTGTGTCTGAAAATTAAAAAGACAGTAAATTACTTCAAATAGATAACTTTGAGACACAGCTAATTTTATCTTGTTTACCTTCTAAAATAGTGAACCTTGTAAAGAAATTTTTCCATAGTTTTCCATTTTGAACTGTTGTGATAAGTCGCCAGTTACTGAAAGTGTTTTACTATTACAAATTTTTCCGAAGTTTATAGCAAATTCTCCACCACTAAATGTTGAAGATGGTGCATCCAAATATTCTCCACCAACTTGTGTCCAAGTATAAATGTCGTTTACTCCTGTCGCATTAATCGTTGTATCTGTCGAATAGAAAAGCTTTGCCCCAGCTTTCTTATTGGTAACTTCAAAATTTGCAGGTGCATTTAAGTTGATAACCGCACCTTTATATTCGCTGCGGAATGTACCTATTGTGCTGTTTCCTGTTGCTACAAATTCAGAATCAGGTTCCATATTCAATTGAGCTCCATAGTATTGGAAGTAAACAGCAGGATAATTTCCACCGCCACGTCCGTTAAAGTATGCTTTTGCTCCGCTTGCCAAGTTCAATGAAGGTGCTTTGTTTACATAGTTAGCACGTGGGATAAATCCAAACGCTGTCCCTGCAGCATCTACATCTAATGTAGCTCCTACACCAACATCAACCTTGTGAACTTTATCGTAGAATACTGGATAATAGTAATTCACATTACTTTGAGGGCCAATCTTCACATTTACAGTTGCTCCGTCACCAATTTTTACTTCTCCGTTTGCTTTGCAATTTACTAATGAACCATTGAAATAGAATGCTGAGAATTGAGAATGATCTTTATTTGCCGCAATTCCTGTATAAGTGGACCCTGCTTCAAACTCCAAATCATGAACCCAAGCATTTTCAGCTCTAGTATTGATTACATTTGTTCCTGAGAATGTTAATTTCCCTTCACTTAAATGAACAAAACGAGCACCATCATAGTTAACATTTTGAGCTACAACATCCCATCCATAGCTTAAAGGACCATTTCCTGCTCCACCAGTGAAGAACCGTCCATTACCGCTATCTCCAATAATACGAGCATTTTTAATAGTTAAAGTATTTTTCCCTTTTGTATTTTGCTTTCCATAAATAGAGAAGTGTCCAGAATTAATTACTACCCCCTGCCCTTTTCTACCACGAATTTCTACGTCACGGTTTGGAATATGAGTAACATTTTTGTTGAATGCAATACTTTGTGTAACAATGATTACTTTAGTATTTACATCCTTTAACGCAGATTCAAATTGAGCAAATGTCGATACTTCAACTGTACCTGATGCAGCTGCTTCAACTGTTTGGGCTTCCAATGGCGTGCCTGGCGCTGCACCAAAAGTAACTGCACTGATTGCCGCAACTGTTGCCAATGTCAGAAGCCCGTGCTTTAAAATTCTTGCCTTTTTCAAAATAATTTCCTCCTATATTTCCCTGTGTTTTTTGCCTGAAACTGAAAAGTATTCCTCCTTCCATTTTTGATCAATTAGCCAGTTTCGCGGCAAATTTCATCGTTCGTTATACACATCCCAATCCCCCCTTTTCCCTAAATAACCAGTTTATAGCCCATTGACCGCACATTTTTTATGTATTTAGGATCTTTTTCATCGGTTTCGATTTTTCTTCTCAGGTGGAAGATCATGTTGCTGACGCGATACTTGCAAAGCTTTCCGCTTTCTTTCCAAACATTCTCATAAAGCTCTTCATAAGTTACTGTTTCTTTCGCATGTTTATGTAAATACTGAATTGTCATAAACTCAAGCTTTGTCAAATCAATTTCTTTTCCATCCTTCAGGCGCACACTCAAGTTCTTAGGCAGCAGTTCAAAATTGGTTTCTGCTTCATTCTTTTTCCTACTGACTGAATCACTTTCATTGATTATTTGCGTTCCTTCTATAGTAGAAAATTCCATCATTTTATGTCGTTCAAGTGCATTTTTTACAATAAGACTAAACTCATCCAAATCGTTGGAACTGTCTACAACACCATCAGCACCTAACTGTAAATAAACAATTCTCATTGTTTTCGGAACTGCAGTATTAGGAGACAAGACCCAGACGAGCACGTCTGATTTTTCTCTAATCTTCATTAGCAAATTACACACCCAACTGACATCCGTAGCACTTGTTTCTTCCAAAACAATCCCTTCTAATGAAGAAAGATCAGAAAATTCTTCTTCATCGAGTTTCCGAAACTTATACAATTGGTTATCCAAAATACTATCGATGTACCCACTTTTTTGATTATTTGACACCAAATATCCAATCTGATGCATCTTATCTCCTCCTCAATCTCAAAAAAAGTATTTGAATTTATTCTTACAACCGTTTGGCTCTACAAATTGAACCTTTTACGTTATAATGAACAAAATAGTGGGTGCCTTGTTTCATATGGCTTATTTGACGGTTAGCAATATGAGAATTAAGTGGTCAAAAACGTGACGTTCTTTAATATGGATAAATCTTCTTTTTCTTTTATGATGCAGTTAAAAGAAAAGTTCTTTCCAAGCTTGCCTGTACAATAAAAAATAACAAGTTTGACCATTATTTGACGACTTAAAAGACTAAAAAAAAAGAGGGACTGTGACATAAGTATGTCTAAGTCCCCTAAAACCGAATAAACGGTGTTCCAGAAGCTGTCTCTTCGGAAATAAGTCGAACTATACTGAAAATATGAGTAGCTATTTTCGTATAGTCCGACTTATTTCTTGAGACAGAACACTTCTGTCACAACCTCTCTTTCTAGTTTAATTATTTTCAGATTTATACAATTGCCTAATCTGCCATTTCCAACCGTCGATCCATTAATGTTATTGCCTGCATTCGATTCTCCCATAAGGAGTCTGCATAGATATCTAACGTCATTTTTGTAGATGAATGCCCTAATAGCTTACTGATCGTGACGATATCTACTCCACTTTCTACACATCGGGTCGCAAAAGTATGTCTCAACATATGAAAATGAATAGAAGTCATTCCTATTGCAGACAGCAGCCTTTTAAACCGATAGCTGATTACTCTCGGTTCAGCAAAACTGCTCTTACAGGAAACAACATACTCTGAATCACTTTCCTTTCGTTTTTCCATTAAATATCTTTTCAAATTATGTGCTATTGGAATAACCCGCTTGGAAGAAGCTGTTTTCGGCTCGTCAATAACAATCTGAGTCTTCTGCTCTCCATCAGCATTAATAATTCTGTAGATGGTTCGACTAACATATAGTCTATTTTCTTCAAAATCGATATCAGACCACCTTAAACCACTGATCTCTCCTATCCGCATGCCTGTGTAAAGCGAAAGAATAGCCGCAGAGCAGCGCTTTTCCTTCAATGCAGCTTCCTCAATTTTTGTCTGAATACTCTTTGACAAAGCCTTAACATCCTCACTTTCACTTTTCTTAAAGCTGATATTAAGACACGGATTAATCAACAGCTGGTTCTCAACAACTGCCTGCTTCAATGCGCTTTTCAACACCGTTAGTATTGCGCGAATAGAGGAGCTGGAGATGTTTGTGCCTTCCAAAAAATAGATAAATTCCTGTATATGGCGGGTTTGAATTTGGATAAGCTTTTTCTGTCCTAAAAAAGGTAAAATATATTTTTCAATTCTCAATCTATAATTTAGATAAGTGGATATTTTAATACGGCCTCTCATTGGACCATTCAACCAATACCACAGCCATTGTTCCAGTGTTCCTTCGTAAATCTTTAAACTACCGTAACTTGCAACATATTGAACCTTCATCTCAGCCAATCTTTGCTTAACAACAGTATATTTCCTGCCGTAAACATAACCATAGACTATTTTCCCTCGTTCATCTCGTGCTTTGATGTAACGACCTTCCCACCGTCCATCTTTTCTCTTATAAATATTTTCTCCTCTTCTGCTCATAAAATAACATCCCTTTCGACAAAAAAATGACGGCTTATTTGACGGCTTAAAAATATGTATAAAATTTCAGTGTTATTTTCTAAATATGGATTTTAAAAAATGTTTTTTCACATGACATCTCCAAACATATCATTTCTTACCAAAAACATTTGAAATTATTCTCAAAAATATATTTTTAGTGTAGACTAATCCTTGCTCTTAAGTTAAAATGAATGAATAATTGAATAGAAAAGTGGGTGCCGAATTATTATTTTTTACATTTTTTCTTTTAACTGCATCATATAAGAAAAAATAACATATAATTTGATAACAAACCCTTTAAAACAATGATATAACACTCGTTCCTCTATGTCTATGTCTCATTTCATACTTTTAATAAAAAAATTTAAAATCACTAAATTTTTGTAACCCGAAACACTCTTTAACAAAAGTTTTTTTTACTCGTTCTATTTCTATTTAATAAAAATACTGAATAATAAACTAAAATAATTCGTTTGTTTTACAAAATAGCTTTCTCTCAGGAAATAAACTCTCATTTTTTTAATGGATAAACAAAAAAATGATGGCTTCATCCGAATATTTCACTTCTTCATAGTTTTTTTATTTCAGTAAAAAATAATACATGCCTATCATAATTTCTCATAAAAGAAACCAGGACTATTGAACCGTCTATCCGAGAGTTAGACCAAAATCTAGCTCTCGGATAGTACTACGAATTCAAATCCTGGTTTCTTTTTTGTACCTATCCTTAGTTTTAGTTTTTCTCCTGAATAAGCCGAATCAGCTCTTGACTAAATTCAGAGCATTTCAACTGGGTGGCATTTCTTATTTGATCAGCAAAATCTTTTGTTACAGTCTTTGCAATGATCGCTTTTTCGATACTTGCGATAATCTCTTCACTGACTTCATTCCAGCCTATATACTCAAAAAGGAGAGCGCCTGACAGTAGTAGAGAAGAGGGATTTAATTGATCCAGCCCAGCGTATTCAGGTGCTGTTCCATGAGTTGCCTCAAAGATAGCATGTCCTGTTTGAAGGTTCATATTTGCTCCTGGCGCAATACCTATTCCTCCAACCTGAGCCGCCAACGCATCAGAAACATAATCCCCATTAAGGTTGAGGGTTGCTATTACATCATATTCTTTAGGGTGCAATAGAATTTCCTGTAGAAAAATATCAGCAATACGATCTTTTATAATAATTTTCCCTTGTTTTTGTGCTGTTTCCAAAGCTTCGTCTGCTTGTTCTTTCCCATGTACTTCTTTAATTTGCAGATAGTTCTTCCAAGTAAACGTTTGCTCAGAAAATTCTTCTTCAGCCAATTCATAGCCCCACTGCTTAAATCCGCCTTCTGTAAACTTCATAATATTCCCTTTATGAACCAACGTGACCGATTTTCTTTTTTGTTTAATTGCCTGCTCAATTGCTCCACGCACCAAACGGACGGTCCCTTCCTTCGAAACAGGCTTAATCCCAATAGCCGATGTATTTGGGAAACGAATCTTGTTACTGCCAAGTTCATTTTTCAGGAAAGCAATTAGTTTTTCAGCTTCCGGGCTGCCTGAAGGAAACTCAATTCCAGTATAGATATCTTCCGTATTTTCCCGAAAAATCATCATATCTGTATGTTCAGGATGCTTCATTGGAGAAGGAACTCCTTCAAAGTAGCGGATCGGGCGATAACAAATGTAAAGATCCAGTTCCTGACGCAAAGTCACATTTAAAGAGCGAAATCCTCCGCCAACAGGGGTCGTCAATGGCCCCTTTATTGCTGCAAGATGAGTACGAAGTGTTTCAAGTGTCTCTTCCGGCAGCCAGCTTCCTGTTGTATTAAATGCTTTTTCTCCTGCCAGCAGCTCCTGCCATTGTACTTTTCTTTTTCCATGATATACTTTCTGAACAGCGGCATCAAAAACTGCACGACTGGCTGCCCAAATTTCAGGTCCAATCCCATCACCTTCAATAAAAGGAATAATGGGGTGATCAGATACTATTAAATTTCCCTGTTTCATTCCAATTTTTTGTCCCTCACTCAAGCTTCCATTCCTCCTTGTCTCATTATTCCCGAATTCACCGGATAATGTCTGTGTGTTTCTCCAACATAAAGAGATCTTGGCCGTATCAGACAGTCTTCAATCTTTTGCTCTGAGACATGCCCCAACCAGCCGGAAACTCTGCTCATTGCAAATAATAGTGTAAACAAATCACTATCGATATTCAGGCAATGATATACAGTTGCAGAATAAAAATCCACATTTGGTATTAATCCTTTTTTATATTTTAAATACTGTTCAATCTGGCAGGATAGAAAATACCATTGCTGACGACCTGTCGCTGTAGTCAGTTCCTGTGCCAGTCTTTTCAAATGCTTCTTCCTCGGATCCTCCACCTTGTATACACGATGTCCAAAGCCCATAACTTTTTCTTTCCGATCCAGCTTTTGATCCAGATGATCTTCAACAGATAAGTCTCCTGCCGCAATTTCTGTCAGCATATCAAATACTTTTTCATTTGCTCCGCCATGCAGCGGACCTTTCAATGAACCAATTGCAGCAGTAATACAGGAGTAAACATCTGAAAGTGTCGAAGAGCAGACTCTTGCAGTAAACGTACTGGCATTAAAATCATGATCTGCATGAAGCACCAATGCCTCATTCATCCCTTTTATCTGCATTTCCTCAGGTTCCTCACCTGTGAGCATATATAGAAAATTCGCCGCAAGCTCTGTTCCATCCTGTTTAGGTGATATTGGATCCAGACCTCTCCTCAGTCTTGAGTAAGCTGCTACAATTGTCGGTATCTTGGCTTGAATAGATACGCTCTGACGATAAACAGCCTCCTGACTTGTCTCCTCTGCATCCGGATCAAAAACACCTAACAGAGAAATTGTTGATCGGAGTACACTCATCGGATGAAGGTTTTCATGTGTTTGAATCTTTAAACAAGTAATAATCGTATCAGAAATAGGCATCTGAGCATATAAATCTTCCTTGAATTTCTCCAGTTCTTCCATAGTTGGAGCCTGTAAATACCAGAGTAAGTAAATGACTTCTTCAAAAAGAATTTCCTTTGCAACTAATTCATCAATGTTATAGCCTGCAAACAGTAATTGATTATCAACAATAGCACTGATTTTTGTTTCAGAAACGACGACACCGTCCAAACCTCTATGAACCTGCATGTGAGTTCCTCCTTATCTTCTATTATACAGTGACTTCTTTCGCCAGCTTTTTACGGATGACCATCGGCAAAATCCCACCATTCTGATAGTAGCTGACATCCACTGCAGAATCAAAACGAACAATCGCAGTGAACTGAATCTTTTCTTCAGCCTCTCCATAAGCAGTAATACTAGCCTCAGTTCCAGTAACAATCCGATTGGGAAGCTGAATATCAAAACGTTCCTTGCCAGTCAGTCCCAAAGTCTCAGCATCTTCACCGAGTTTAAACTGTAATGGCAGTATCCCCATCATAACCAGATTCGACCGATGAATCCGTTCATAGCTTTTGGCAATGACCACACGGACACCCAGCAGCTGAACCCCTTTTGCAGCCCAGTCTCTAGACGAGCCCATTCCATAGTCCTCTCCTGCAAGAATAATTGTTCCTGTTCCATCCTTCTTGTAATTCATTGCAGCATCATAAATGGGTAATACTTCATCTGTTGGAAAATATCGGGTAAAGCCGCCCTCAATTTCCGGAATTAATTGGTTGTGTATACGAATATTGGCCAAAGTTCCACGCATCATAACTTCATGATGCCCCCGACGAGAGCCATAAGAATTAAAATCCCTGAGTTCCACTCCCTGCTCGGACAGATATTGCCCGGCAGGACTGTTTTTTTGTATATTTCCAGCTGGAGAAATATGATCAGTCGTGACAGAATCGCCAAACTTAGCCAAAACGGCCAGATTATTCAATGAAGGAACACTTTCCTTTTCAATTTCCATTCCTTCAAAGTATGGAGGATTCGCAATATACGTAGAGTCCTCTTCCCATGTATATAATGGAGTGTCGACAGACTCAATGTTATTCCATTCTTCATTATTATTAAAAACTTGCTGATAATGAAGCTGGTATAAGTCCGGAGTTACCCATGAATCAATGCATTGTTGAATTTCTTCATCAGTCGGCCAAATATCATTTAAGTAAACAGGTTTGCCTGTAGTATCTACCCCCAACGGTTCATTCATCATGTCGATATCCACGGTTCCCGCCAGTGCATAAAGTACTACTAACGGGGGTGAAGCCAGATAATTAGCCTTTACCAAAGGGTGTATACGCCCCTCAAAATTTCGATTTCCACTTAATACACCAGCAAGCAGCAGTTCCTCCTCAGCCATCATATCTTCTATTTCTTCTCTCAGATTTCCTGAATTTCCGATACAAGTTGTACAGCCGTAACCGACAACATAAAAGCCTAATTTTTCCAAATAAGGAAGAAGTCCTGAATTTTCCAGATACGCAGTTACCACCTTGGAACCAGGAGCCAGAGAAGCCTTGACATAAGCTGGAACAGTCAAGCCTCGTTCTACAGCCTTCTTAGCCAATAATCCGGCACTTAACATAACATGAGGATTGGATGTGTTTGTACAAGAGGTAATCGCTGCGATAGCTACTGCACCATTTTCCAGCTCGTACTCTTTGCCATCCAGTACTACGGGAACCGATCTTTTTTCAGAACTATTTGATGTATCCATATCTTCTTTTGCTTTATATTCATTGCTAAAAGCTTCTTTCATCTCTGCCAACGGTATTAAATCCTGCGGTCTTCTGGGTCCTGCCAGATTTGCTTGTATCTCATTTAATGAAATGCTGACCACTTGAGTATAGGAAATTTGATCCTCTGCTGAATAATAGAGGTTATTTCTCTTTAAATATTCCTCTGTGACGGCAATTCCTTTTGTGTCTCTCCCAGTAAGCTTCAAATAGCGAATTGTCTCATCATCTACAGGGAAAAAGCCGCAGGTTGCACCATATTCCGGTGCCATATTTGCAACTGTCGCACGATCTGCCAAAGACAATGATTCCAAACCCGAACCAAAAAATTCAACAAATTTCCCAACCACTTTGGTTTCCCTAAGCACTTGCGTAACCTTTAATGCCAAATCTGTTGCAGTAGCTCCTTCCGGCAAATGTCCGGTCAACTGAACCCCTACAACTTCCGGTATCGGGAAATAAGAGGGTTCGCCAAGCATACAGGCTTCCGCTTCAATCCCTCCAACACCCCAGCCCAGTACACCCAAGCCGTTAACCATAGTAGTATGAGAGTCCGTTCCAACCAGTGTATCTGGATAAATCAGCGTATTTTTCTCATCTATTTCCTTTTGAGCAACCACATCTGCTAAATATTCGATATTCACCTGATGGACAATCCCTGTTGCAGGCGGCACTACACGATAATTATCAAATGCTTTCTGTGCCCAATTCAGGAAACGATAACGTTCTTCATTTCGCTGAAATTCCATTTTCATATTCCGCTCCAACGCAAATTTCGTTCCGGCAACATCTACCTGAACAGAATGATCAATGACTAAATCAACAGGTATTTCCGGATTGATATGTTGAGGATCTCCACCAAATTTGGCATAGGTTTCCCGCAAAGCTGCCAAATCAACAATTGCCGGCACTCCCGTAAAATCCTGCAAAATAACTCGAGCTGGTTTAAAAGGAACTTCTCCCGTATTTTTACCTGATGCATTCCACGATGCCAGATTTTTAATATGTACTTCTGTCACTTCGCGACCGTTTTCCTGACGGATAAGATTTTCCAGCAGTACTCTAATACTATATGGCAGTGAAGTAATCGTCACATCCATAATCTTATTCAAAGAATCCAGTGCAAAGTAATGATACGTGTGACCATTTTTTTCAAATGTCTTTCTTGTTTGATTACTCATTGACCACCCACCTCTTTCTACCCTTTCTTTTTTTCATCATTTTCTAATGTTAGTAATTATAACCACTTCTTTTTAAAATGTAAACACTTTTACGCAAGATCTTATGGTACTATATAACACCGACTTTACAGGCAGATGTCAGACTTTTTTATAAATATTTCAGTTATTTATTTTTCTTCATTTTATGAAATTTCGATTAGAATGACTATCTATTTAGAATCCTGTTTGTTTTTTTACTACGTTGAGAATATGACATGCTTATATAATGGCTATGCAAAAGATGAAATAATGAAGGTTTTTGTATCATTTAGATGTTTTTTACTCATTTTTGATTAAAACAGTAAAAAAGAAGGGAAAATGATTCTCAAAAAAATCATTTTCCCCTCTTCAATATAAGAAACTACAGTTGTTTTTGCTGCTGTCACAAAGCTTTTCTCTCAAACGGATCAGCTTCAAATAAACTAAATCAACTATCTTAATGCTGCTGCTGCCAAAGCTCTTTGCACCTCAAGTACATTCTTATCTTTCCCAAATTGCAGTACTTCAACCGGTTCCATCCCGCTTGAAATCCAAATATTTAATTCTGAATCTAAATCAAAATGTCCAGAAGTTTCCACTGAGAAACGTGAAATGGATCGATAGGGAATCGATTTATATTCCGATTTTTTACCTGTCATGCCCTGTTTATCCACTAAGATCAGCCGTTTATCTGTAAAAACGACCAAATCCCGAATCAGTTTGAATGCAAGTTCCACCTGTTCTCCAGGTACCAAAAATTTTTTTAGCTTTTCCTCAACCTTCTCATTGGAATGGGTTGAGGCATTACCGATTAATCCACTGAATAAGCCCATTAATATTCCTCCTTATTGCTATTGTCTGAATTATATCAAATTCTCCAGCATCCGACAAAACTACTTTTATCACAATCAGATAACATATCTATTTGTTAAATGTTCGTTACTAATATTCTAGTTTTTCAAAAAGGCTCTCCATAACAACTAAAAGTTATTTTTGTTATCATTAAAATCAGTTTTCTACTATACTAATAGGTGTAATCTACCCAAAGGAGTTTGTTTATTATGATGATGTATTTTAATGTTTCTTTAGCTGTTCTTTTCTTTTTGGGGGTTCTGCTAATTCCTGTCTGGTGCAACTATCGAAAAAAAAGAAACTGGTTGTTGTATGAATTTATCTGGTCACTCTGCTGTTTTGTCATCTACTTGCTCTCACTGGAAATCAGTAATCGAACTTATTTTATTATTCTCCCTTTTACCTTTTTCTGGTTCTTCTTTATACCTTATAAAAAGGAGAAGAGACGACTGACAAACGGTCTACTGTTCAACTTGTTTCTAATCAGTATCGGAATCTATTTAACCCTGCTGGTGTTCAGTACAGAAAGTCCTCTGCTGATTATTCTTTTAGGCGCTGCTTTAGTTCCGATCCTCCTGCTGCTTATGATTGGACTCTATACACTGATTATTTTTCTGTATTGGAATGCCATAGTTGTCCGGAAACGCGAAGGGCATTCACTGAGTAATTTGCTGACCTTTCTGTTGGCAATTGGACTAACTGCTTTCCTTATACTCAACTATGTTTCAGGTCGTTTTCTTCCAAACTGGGCAGCTACCCTATTTTCTATTTTACCGGTAATTTTGGTCTATTTCGCTATTGTATTCTATAATTTTCTAACGCTCTCCATTCTTTATCAGTTTAACCGGCCAAAATACAATCAACAGTACATTATTGTCCTTGGAGCCGGTCTGATTGAAGGAAAAAGAGTTTCCCCATTACTCGGCAGCAGAATCGAAAAAGCCATTCAATTTTACCAAAAACAAAAAAAGCAGACGGAGGTACCACCGAAATTACTAATGTCAGGCGGCAAAGGCGATGATGAACAGCTTGCAGAAAGTGTGGCCATGAAGAATTATGCTGTTAATCTGGGCATTCCTGAAAGTGACATTTTAATAGAAACAAACTCAACAAACACACTTGAAAATATGCTTTTTTCAAAAGAAATCATGGAAAAAGATTTCCAAGGAACAGATTATCATGCAATTTTCTCAACAAATAATTTTCATTTGTTTCGCGCTGGTTTATTTGCCAGAAAGGCTAATATCAAAGCAGACGGAATCGGCTCCAAAACAGCTTTTTATTACCTTCCCAATGCATTTTTAAGAGAATTCATTGCTGTCGTGATGATGAGAAAAAGAAGACATTTGATTATCTGTACCACGATTGCTGTATTCGAAATCTTACTGGCACTGCTGCAGTTTATAACTACTACCTTATTTTAGATAAAGCAAAAGGGACTGTGACATAAGTATGTCTAAGTCCCCTAAAACCGAATAAACGGTGTTCCAGAAGCTGTCTCTTCGGAAATAAGTCGAACTATACTGAAAATATGAGTAGCTATTTTCGTATAGTCCGACTTATTTCTTGAGACAGAACACTTCTGTCACAACCTCTTTTACATACAGCTATAAATCTGGAGAAATGCCTGAAGTAACAAGGCATTTCTTTTTGTGGTTCGGCAGTTGTATCCGGTTGAGACAATTGGGCAGAGATGAGCATTTACGGACCAAATAACCTGAACCCCCACATTCACTTGTTCCAGCTTTTAATACACTGCCGCTAAAAGCATCCTGTATATTCTCTGCTTTTAATACGAAGAAATTACGAGGAAAATAATTTTACAGCTAAAATAGTATGAACTACACCCTGCTACAAAGGAGGGAAATAATGGAAGAAAAAGATACAGATAAGCTGCTTCATTCTTTGAAAAATGCAAAAAGCTTCAAATCGGCCATTTCTGAAACAAAGCCATATACTGTCGATGTTGAAATAAAAAATTATTTAAACAGCTGGCTTGAAAAGAAAAATATTTCTAAAAGTAACGTCCTAAAAAATGCAGGAATCACCGAGGCTACAGGATACCAGTACTTTGACGGAAAACGTAAACCGCCTAGAGAAAAATTAGTTGCGATAACAATCGGACTGGATTTGACATTAGAGGAGACAAATACGCTCTTTAAACAAATCGGCTATGCCCAGCTGTATCCAAAACATCCTTGGGACGCAGTCATTATTTATGGTATTACGCATCACTTATCAATCGAAGCAATTGACGATCTGCTTTATGAGGAAGGGTTGAAGACGTTTATTTGTTGATTGTTATAGTTTTGAACACTAATTTGTAAACCAAGCTTATTTGGAAACCGAGCAAAAATAAAAAACCGAGCTTGGCTTGCTCGGTTTTTCTGTGTGACAAAACTATATGATATGCTTAAATATGGATTGGCAAACCTAAAGCCAATTCAGAAGCATCCATAACAATTTCACCTAGAGATGGGTGAGGATGGATAGTCAATGCAATATCTTCTGCATTCATACCGGATTCTACTGCCAGTGCCATTTCAGAAATCATGTCACTTGCTCCTACTCCGGCAATCTGTGCGCCAATAATCACATTTCCCTCTACTGTAGTAACCAGACGTACAAATCCTTCTGTTTTACCTAAAGAAATAGCACGCCCATTACCTGCGAATGGGAATTTATAGCCTTTCGCTTCAATTCCAGCTTCTTTCGCTTCAGCCACTGTCATACCAACAGATGCCAATTCAGGATCTGTAAAGGCCACAGCCGGCATTGCTTTATAGTCAACGGCTACTTTTTTACCGGAAATTGCTTCTGCAGCAATTTTAGCTTCATAGCTTGCTTTGTGTGCAAGAGCAGCGCCCGGTACGATATCACCAATTGCAAAAATGTTTGATACATTGGTGCGGCCCTGTTTATCAACATTGATTAAGCCGCGTTCGCCAATCTCAACACCAGCCTGTTCAAGACCCAAATCTTCAGTGTTTGCCCGACGACCTACAGTTACCATTACATAATCAGCAGTGACAGATTCTTCCTTTCCATCCACTTCATATTTCACAGTCACACTGTCACCATTGTCAATGGCTTCTTTCGCCATTGCAGAAGTCACAATCTTAACGCCTTTTTTCTCGAAATCATCAACCACAATTTTAACCATGTCTTTTTCATATGTTGGTAAAATTGAAGGCGTTCCTTCAATTATTGTAACTTCAGAACCTAGGTTTGCATATGCTCCGCCCAATTCAGCACCGATAACACCGCCGCCGATAATCACGAATTTTTTCGGAACTTCTTTTAAGTTCAAACCGCCTGTTGAGTCCAGTACACGCCCGCCAAACTTAAAGCCCGGGATTTCTATCGGACGAGAGCCTGTAGCAACAATCGCATTGTTGAAAGAATACGTTTGAGCAGAATCAGGATGAATCACACGCAAGGTATGATCGTCTACAAAGAATGCTT
Organism: Enterococcus sp. BWT-B8; assembly: GCF_020567625.1. Taxonomy (NCBI): domain Bacteria; kingdom Bacillati; phylum Bacillota; class Bacilli; order Lactobacillales; family Enterococcaceae; genus Enterococcus; species Enterococcus sp. BWT-B8. The sequence goes on from NZ_JAJDJV010000011.1 coordinate 108,690, forward strand.
CGCCTTCAATAATTTCCACTTTGTGTTTCTTCAACAGCATACCAACACCGGAAGTCAATGTCTTTACGACCTTATTGTCTTTCCATTCCTGTGTTTTTGTAAAATCAAGTTTTACATTTTCACTGGTAATACCAAATAGTGTTGAGTCCAGTGATTCCTGATAATGGTGACCCGCTGCGATCAGCGCTTTGGACGGAATACATCCAACATTCAAGCAGACACCGCCAATAAACTCGCGTTCAATGATGGCAACTTTCTGTCCCATTTCAGCAGCACGGATGGCAGCTACATAGCCGCCAGGTCCCGCACCGATTACAACTGTATCTAATTCAATGGCAAAATCTCCTACTACCATTTGTTAATCATCCTTCCATCAAAAGTAATTCAGGGTCAGCCAATAAACGTTTGATGTTGTTCATCGCTTTTTGAGCAGTTGCTCCATCAACGATTCGATGATCAAAGCTTAGTGACAATTTCATTACGCGTCCAACAACGATTTCTCCATCTGCATTCACTACAGGCTGTTGAGCAATTGTACCCACGCCCAAGATCGCTACTTCAGGGTAATTGATAACTGGAGTGAACCAGCCGCCGCCGACTGAACCGATATTACTGATTGTAATTGATCCATCACGCATATCCTGAGCTGCTAATTTACCATCATGAGCAAGCGCTGCTTTTTCATTGATTTCATCAGCAATCGCAAACATACTCTTTGTATTTGCGTTTTTAACATTTGGTACATACAAGCCATGATCTGTATCAGTAGCAATACCGATATTGAAATAATGTTTGTATACAATTTCCTGCTTTGCATCATCAATTGATGCATTTAAGACAGGGAACTTTTGAGCTGTTGCTGTCAATGCTTTAACAACATACGGCAGGAATGTTAACTTCGTACCATTTTCAGCAGCAACATCTTTAAACTTCTTGCGGTGATCCCACAGCTTAGATACCTCCACTTCATCATGCAGCGTAACATGAGGAGCTGTATGCTTGCTGTTGACCATTGCTTTGGCAATTGCTTTACGTGTTGGTGTCATCGCTTCACGCGTTTCCATTTCTCCCAAGTTTGAAGTAAATGGTTGAGCAGGTTTCACCGGAGCTGCAGCTGGTGCCGCTGTTTCTTTCACGGCGTTTGCTTCTACTGCTGCAGAAGTTGAGACCGCAGGCGCTGAACCTCCATTAGTCAAGAAGTTGTCGATGTCCTCTTTGACCACACGTCCGCCTTTTCCTGTTGCAGCAATTTGTGTAATATCTACGTCTTTTTCTCGGGCATATTGACGAACAGAAGGCATTGCCAATACACGTTTATTAGGATCGGCAGCTGTAACAACGTCAGAAGACGCTGCAGGCGCTGCTTCTGTTTTAGATTCTGTCGAGGCTGTTGCAGGAACACTTGCTGGTGCAGCATTATGTCCCGGTGCATCAATCTCAACCAGTACATCGCCGACATTGGCTATTGTGCCTTCAGAAACAACAATGTTTTTCACTGTTCCTGTCACTGGTGACGGAATTTCTTCTACTGATTTGTCATTTTGCACTTCCAATAATGTATCATCTTCATTAATTGTATCGCCGGCTTTTACAAACCACTTAACGATTTCTCCTTCAGCAATTCCTTCACCAATATCCGGTAATTTGAATTGGAAGACCCCTTCGCCTGAACCAGATGATTCTGCCGGAGCTGCAGGCTGTGCTGGTGTTTGTTCCTGAGAGGCTGCTCCACTGCTGCCTTCATTGTCTTCATGTCCCGGTGCGTCAATTTCGACCAGTACATCACCGACATTGGCTACTGTGCCTTCGGGAACAACAATATTTTTCACTGTTCCTGTCACTGGTGACGGAATTTCTTCTACTGATTTATCATTTTGTACTTCTAATAATGTATCATCTTCATTAATTGTATCGCCGGCTTTTACAAACCATTTTACGATTTCACCTTCAGCGATTCCTTCACCGATATCCGGTAGTTTAAATTGATAAGCCATCGTTTTTTTCTTCCCTTCTTTACTAATTAAAATTCAACGATTTCTTTCACTTTTGCTTCAATATCAGAAGCATTAGGCAGCCAAATATTTTCCGCTTGACCAAATGGGAAGATGGTATCTGGTGCTGATACACGGCCAATTGGTGCTTGTAGAGAAAGAACAGCTCGTTCTGAAATTTCAGAAACAACTTGTGCAGCTACGCCTGCCTGTTTCTGCGCTTCCTGAACGACAACCACACGGCCTGTTTTTTCAACAGACGCAATAATTGTTTCAATATCAAGAGGAGCTACAGTACGTAAATCGATAATTTCAACAGAAATATTTTCTTTTTCAAGCGTTTCAGCAGCTTTGACTGCTTCACGAACCATGGCACCGTAAGTAATGATAGAAACATCGCTTCCTTCACGGGTAACAGCTGCTTTGTCCAAAGGTACTTCATATGCTTCATCCGGCACTTCCTCACGGAAAGAACGGTACAATTTCATATGTTCAAGGAAAACAACCGGGTCATTACTGCGGATTGAAGAAATCAGCAACCCTTTTGCATCGTATGGATTTGATGGAATAACTACACGTAACCCCGGTGACTGAGCCATCAGTCCTTCCAGATTATCAGAATGGAGTTCGGGAGTGTGTACTCCTCCGCCAAATGGTGAACGAATAGTTACCGGGATATTTCTTGTACCGCTCATACGATAACGAGTACGAGCCATTTGAGCAACTACTGCATCCATTGTTTCAAAAATAAAGCCGAAAAATTGAATTTCAGGAACCGGACGATATCCTTCCAAAGCAAGACCAAACGCCAATCCGCCAATACCAGACTCAGCTAACGGCGTATCAAATACACGATCTTCGCCGAATTTTTCCTGTAAACCTTCTGTCGCACGGAATACACCGCCGTTTTTACCAACATCTTCACCAAAAACCAATACGTTTTCATCATTCTCTAACTCAAGAGCTAGGGCATCAGTAATAGCTTGAATCATTGTTTTTTGTGCCATGATTATTTCGACTCCTTCGCTTCGTAAATTGCAATTTGTTCTTTAATACTTTGTGGTTGTACTTCAAACATATGTTTCAGGAAATGAGAAACTTTTTGTTTGCCCACTTTATCTGCTTCAGAAATTGCTGTTTTAATTTCTTCTTTTGTTTGTTCAATAATTTGTTCTTCTTTTTCTTCAGACCATAATCCCTTTTCAGTAAGATAATTACGGAAACGGATCAATGGATCTTTTTGTTGCCACTCATCGTCCATTTCTTTTGAACGGTAACGAGTTGGGTCATCCCCTGACAATGTATGTGGACCATAACGGTAAGTTAATGTTTCAATTAAGACAGGGCCGTTTCCTTCTGCTGCCCAGTCACGTGCTTCCTTAGCAACTGTGTAAACAGCCAAAGGATCCATTCCATCTACTTGGATACCTGGAATTCCTGCTGCCACTGCTTTTTGTGCCAGCGTTTTAGCCGCTGTTTGTTTTTCACGAGGAGTTGAAATCGCAAAACCATTATTTTGAATGATGAAAACGCCATTTGCCTGATACGCTCCTGCAAAGTTGATTGCTTCATAGAAATCTCCCTGTGAAGAACCGCCGTCACCAGTATAAGTGAAGACAACATTTTTTTTGCCGCGTTTCTTCATACCCAAAGCAACGCCTGCTGCTTGAATGTATTGTGCACCGATAATGATTTGTGGAGGCATAGCATGCAGATCATCTGCGTACATATTTCCTCCGGCATGTCCTCTTGACCATAGGAAAGCTTCTTTTAAAGGAAGACCATGTTGAACCAATTGCGGCACATCACGATATCCAGGTAACAGGTAATCCTCTTTTTCCATAGCGAAATGACTGGCCAATTGACTTGCTTCCTGTCCTGCTGTTGGAGCGTAGAATCCTAAACGTCCCTGACGGTTTAATGCAGTTGAACGTTGATCCAGCACTCTCGACCAAACCATGCGTGTCATTAATTCAACTAATTCCTCATCTGATAAATCCGGAATCAGCTCTTTGTTTACAACTTTCCCATCTTTATCCAGTGCCTGGTAAGTCGGGAACTCTGCGTTGACTTCATCCATTAGCTGATTAAAGTCAATAGGTTTTTTCTTGTTTGCCATTTTGTCACACAATCCTCTCTATTAACAATTCTTTTTTATTTTAGAGAAAAATGAAACAGCATTTAAAACTGTATCATTTTCTCTGCTACGTATACAAATTATCATTTATTTCAAAAAAGAGCAAGTAAATAAACTCAATGAATTCAAAAAGATTTCTAAAAGGAAAAACCCTTATAAAACAGTAACTAGTGATGAATATCACAAGTTTGAAATACATCCTCTCTGTTTCAAATCTGTTTTTAAGTTTTCTCACCTCCTGTTATAGTGTTTTATATCAAAAAATTATAACAGAAGCCTGCCTGTTATATCTTTATACTTATATTGTACTTGCTCATTGTTTAACTTTCCAATGATACCCTTTTCAAAAACAAGTGTTTTTTATCAATTATTTTATATTTCTCCAAAATTTCTGACATTGTCTTTCAACTATTACTTGTGATCCTTATTAAAGTAGTCTTTCAAATTCCTCAGGCAGGAAAGTATTAGCGGCTTATACAAAAATCATAGAACGGAATATCAATTTATCCCTTGGATTGACAGAATTACCTTCGGATTTTGCCGATTAAACAAATAACATCACTTAACCCCTTTGAGATGAAGGGCTACTCCCCGTCTCAGATAGTTTTTAAAAGCAAAAAAGGGACTATGACATAAGTATGTCTGAGATCCCTAAAACCGAATAAACGGTGTTCCAGTCTTTGTATGATTCGAGCATTCGAAGAAGCGTAGAAGCAAAGCCCCTCCATGCTTCGAGGATCGGAACGAAGTGAGAACCGTAGACTCAGAAAAACGGATACAGCGTAATGTTTTGTCTCGAGAATCGTTAGACTCGTAGAGACAGCAGTTCTGGAAATAAGTCGAACTATACTGAAAATATGAGTAGCTATTTTCGTATATTCCGACTTATTTCTTGAGACAGAACACTTCTGTCACAACATATTCTTTTTTAAATCCATTCTTTCGTCAAATGAATGTATAAACGTTTGGCAAATTCGACTGTAATCAGATACAGGATGATGATAGCAAAGAACCATCCCCAGTATGCTGTTGGCAATGCGGTAAATTCGAAAATCTCGCGTAATGGACTGATAACCAGACCGAAACCTAAAAGTATTGCTCCAAGACTTGTCAGAATTACCGGCACAGAAGCCGTACTCTGAATAAACGGCAGTTTGCGTGTCCGCACCATGTGTACAACCAATGTCTGACTGACTAAACCAACCATAAACCAACCCGTCTGGAACAGACTTTGGTTTGCAATCGTGTTTGCCCCAAACACAAACCACATCACCAGATAGGCCATAATATCAAAAATGCTGCTGACAGGTCCGATACAAAGTGTAAATTTAGCTAAGCTCTTGATTTCCCAGCGAACAGGTCTTACTAATTCATCTTCATCCACATTATCCCAGGGGATCGTCAGCTGAGCAACATCATAAATCAGGTTTTGAATCAGCAATTGTATGGAAAGCATCGGCAGGAATGGCAGGAAGGCACTCGCCACTAAAATAGAAAAGACATTCCCAAAGTTCGAGCTGATTGTGATCTTGATATATTTCATCATATTGCTGAAAACTTTTCGGCCTTCAATCACGCCTTCTTCCAGCACATTCAGACTCTTCTCAAGTAAAATAATTGAACTGGCATCTTTAGTAATATCCGCAGCTGTATCAACAGAAATGCCAACATCTGCTTTTCTAAGTGCGGGTGCATCGTTAATACCGTCTCCCATAAAACCAACTGTATGCCCATTTTTCTGAAGTGTTTCAATAATTCGAGATTTTTGCATTGGATTCAGTTTAGCAAACAAATTAGTCAGCTCAACTTCTTTTTCCAATTCCTCATTAGACATTTCATCAATTTCTGATCCCAGTACAACATGAGAAACCTCAATCCCAACATCCCCGCAAACTTTTTTGGCAACAATATCATTATCTCCGGTCAGAACCTTCACATTTACACCGTGCTCGTGCAGTGAACGAATGGCAGTAATTGCAGATTTTTTTGCCGGATCAAGAAATCCCATAAAGCCGATCAGCGTCATATCTTTTTCATCATCCGCACTATATATCGCTTCATTGTGAACATCTTTTTTCAGTGCTACAGCAATAACCCGCATTCCCTGTTCATTCATCTTACGGTTAACATCACGCATTTTCTGACGCAGTTCTTCGGTCAATCCAACAATTTCTCCATTAATTTCTGCATGAGTACAAACAGCTTCCATCTCTTCAACGGCTCCCTTAGTTACCATAAACTGATGTCCATCCGCATTTACAACAACGGTTAACCTTCTTCTCGAGAAATCAAAAGGAATCTCATCCAGTTTTGTCACAGTTTGAAAAGGAGTCTCTCTTTTATTTTCAGTATAGTAATTAATAACAGCTATATCCATCAGATTTTTCCAGCCTGTTTGATAATGAGAGTTCAAAAATGCCATATCCAATACTTGCTTATTCTCATCCCCCAAAGGATTTAAATGCTTCACCAGTACTACGCGATCTTCTGTTATTGTTCCGGTCTTATCTGTACACAGCACATCCATGCTTCCCAGATTTTGAATGGAAGGAAGCTCTTTTACAATGACTTTGTGTTTTGAAAGCATAATGGCTCCCTTTGCCAGATTACTTGTTACAATCATCGGCAGCATTTCCGGCGTTAGTCCGACAGCTACAGCAATTGCAAAGAAAAATGCTTCTCCCCATTCGCCTTTTGTCAAACCATTAATCAAAAACACAATCGGAAACAGAACCATGACCATTCTTAATAAAAATTTGCTGACTTTTGTCAACCCAATATCAAATGATGTTTTTCCTCTTTGTGTCGTTGCGTTTTTAGCAATATCCCCGAAGAATGTATTTTGACCTGTCTTTAAAATAATTGCTTTCCCCTGACCACTCAACACGTCAGTTCCCATAAAGATTAAATCCTGCATATCCAGTGCGGAAATATTTTGCTGATCCTTATCTACACCAGCATCTACAAATTTTTCAACCGGCATGGATTCACCAGTTAACGAGGATTGATTAACAAACAAGTCCTTTGTCCAAATCAGTACAGCATCCGCCGGTATCATATCACCAGTTGCCAGAGTAATAACATCCCCTGGGACCACTTCGTCCATTGGAATTTCTTTCGTATTGCCCTCTCTAGTTACAGCCGTTGTGTTTTCAATCAGTTCTTTCAGCGCAAGGCTGGCTTTTTGAGAACGATATTCTTGAACAAACGTAATAATTACACTAGCTAAAATCATTAACCCCATCACAACAGCTGCTTCGTAGTCTCTTGTTAATGAGGATACGACCATCAGCAAGGCTAAAACAAATACAAAAGGATCTCTAAATGCTTCAATAAACATGATAATTGCCGGTATCGGCTTTTGTGCTGAAACTTCATTGGGACCAAATTCTTCCAGTCGTTTTACTGCGTCTTCTTCAGATAGCCCCTTTTCAGAGGTCCGCAACTCCATCATTAATTCTCTTTCAGAGAGCATTGCCAGTTTTTTCAATTGCTGTTCTTTTGTTTCTTTTCTCAATTCTGTTACTCTTTTATTTGTCATCATTGTTCTTTCCTCCAACTCCTTCACTCGACTGAAAGGAAAGAAGCCTAACTAACCTTTTCCAGTTAAGTGAAGATTATTTTTGCTCCACCTCTGATGTGGGTCTTCCATGATAATCTTCCCTTCTGTTTTTTTATTGACTGTTCGTTAAATTTTTTGAAAATGACTGTCAGGTCCTTCGCTTCTTTCAAAGCGCCTCATGTCCATGGTACTTCCATCTGCTGAGAAACACAATTATTTGGTAACCCTGAAGCCGCTAAGCTTTTGGTCTCCTGTTCCAAATAAAAAATACAGCTTTTTGTTCAGCCTGTAAGTCCTGAAACATAAAAAACGCATACCCAACAATAGAGCATGCGATAAACAGCATAAATATATTCTCCATCGTTGAGCTTTAGCACTATATGGCGTAGATAATTTCTTATCAGCTGCATTATGAATGACCTTCACGATCATTCCTGTTCTACCAGCTAAGAGTCTCTCGAATCTTTCGCGGCAGCAGCATATTTCCATATAGGAGCCTCACCTAACAATTCATTATTCAAATTTTTAACCAAACTCATCATAAATGATTCGCCCATAAAAGTCAAAACAAATACGCCTGCTAAATAGCAAATCTTGTTCTATTTTATTCAGGATAACTCAATGAAACTTTTGAATATTATACTCAAAATAACGAGCTGATTTTCCTGTAAGCAGTTTTATTATCTCTGCTTTAATCGAAGCACAGTCTGCCTTGCTCATGCTGATAAAAACAAATGAAGAAATAAATCATAGCTTATCAACGATTTTAGGAGAAATTTTCTTGTCGCTATAAAAACACAACGAAGGATGAATTAATACTTTCTCATCACAATTATTTTCGAAATAATAACCGAAGATAACTGCACTTTTAAGAAAACTTCAAAACAGAATTTACAATCTGTCCATAGCCTTTGAATGGATACGTAATCTTAACAACTCCTTCTTGTGTATCACCGATACCAGAAAAAAGCTCACAATTCTCATCATCATGATAAATCATCCCTGAAGGGAAGCAACAATCTTTTAAATGTTCCCGTTTTGCAGGTCCTTCCGGGTAGCTCTTCCTTGTTGCAATAATTTTGTAATCGTCAACCGCTAAAGTAAGTGGATCAAAAACAAAAGACATGACTGTATAAACACTTTGTTCTTCTTCAAGATAAGATAAATGCCCGATTACACCGATTTTATTTGTATCCAATAAAAAAACCTGATTGACCCCACCCCATTCCAGATTCCCAAACAAATCTGGCAGGATCTTGGCATTAGCAATTTTTTCAGCGGTCAATTCATCTAAATGATCAATGATCGTAAAACCAATTAGTGCCTCACTGCCATATTCTTTAATTAACTGTTTATCTCTAGGACGTGAAAAAACACCAATACGACCATCTGCTAATTGGACAATCCGAATATCCTTCATATTTCGCGGACCAGTAGTAAAGTATTTAAGATCGTTTAGAGCCTGTCCATAATAAAAATAACCAAAATAAGCTTCCAATTTATCTTCTTTTTTTACTTGAACATGAGTACCTCCCATAACAAGGTTGTTGTCAATCTTGGCAATATAAGGATCCTCTAATTGATAAACCATTGAATCTTCAACTAGCTTCCAACAATTTTTTTCAACCTTCTCGAATAGACGTACCCAGGATCGCATCCATTCACTTCGACGCTCTACTCGTCCAAAAAGATACCACTTATCCTCATAGTTAAAAGGTTGAGAACAATTATAAACATCAAAACCATCAACACCTTTAAAACGAAGAATTTCTGTTTCTGATTTTTGCTGCTCAGCTTCAAATAGCTGCTTTCTTTGTAATGCATTCATAATGACCTCCATCTTGACTCGCTCCGCTCTTCGAGTCAAATAGTTGATAAAAAACGGATGCGGATATTCGTTTATAATATAAAGCAGTAATGAATCTGCTAAAAAAGGACATCTGTCAGATCACTAGGTCCTCCTTATATTTGAACAAGCTGATGGAATGCAGCTTGTAGAGCCTTCATATTTTCATTGGCTTTTTCCTGTGTTGGTGCATTGACCGAATAATAAATTTTAAACTTCGGCTCAGTTCCAGATGGTCGAACGCACACCCAAAAATTATGTTTAAAGACGAACCTCAAAACGTTGGATTTAGGTAAAAGAAGCTTTTCTTGAGTTCCCTTGACTAAATCAACTTTCAAGGCTGATACGTAATCTTCTTTTACAATTAATTCAAAATCAGCTAAAGAAGTGAATTCTTTTTCTCGCAAATTTTCTACCAATTGGTTCATCTGATTAATCCCATTTTTTCTTATAAATTCTTTCGTTTCCAAAACTTCTTCATAATAGCCATATTCCTCATATATCATGTTCAAACGATCAATAAGATTACTATTTGAAAGCTGACAATCTAATGCCGCTTCAGCTAAGAGAACGGCTGCCTGAATTGCATCTTTATCTCGTACAAATGGTTCAATCAAATACCCATAGCTCTCTTCATAGCCAAATAAAAAGCGTTTATCATTTTGCTCTTCTGATAATTCAATTTGTTCACCAATAAACTTAAAGCCAGTAAGAGTGTTTCTGACTTGAATACCATTTGCTTCAGCGATTTTTACGCCTAAATCCGAAGTTACAATCGTTTTTGCCAAAAAGTAATCTGCTAAATTTTCCCCTTTTCGCTTTTTTTCCTTGATGAGATAGTCCAGTAATAAAGTACCGATTTGATTCCCATTTAAATAGATTGGCTTCCCATCTTTAAAGACAATAACACCTAAACGGTCTGCATCAGGATCTGTCGCAATTACCAGATCAGATTGATTTTTTAAAGCTTGTTTCAATGCTAGCTCAAAAGCATCAGGATCTTCTGGATTCGGGGATTTTACTGTAGAAAAATCCGGATCTGGGAATTCCTGTTCCTTCACTAACTTCAAATTTGAAAATCCTATTCGTTTGAATGCCTGACTAACCAAGATTCTTCCTGTCCCATGCAAGGGTGTATAAACGATTTTCAATTGGGAACCAAACATGTTTACTTTTTCATAGTTTTGGGTCACCAAACGTAGATTTTCCAAATACCATTCATCTGCCTCTGAAGAAAACACCTCAATCAGCCCTTCAGAAATATATTCCGTTAATAAATCCGCTTGAATTGATAACTCATTGGTTATTTCCTCCAGAATAGCTGTCAAACGTGCCGCTGTTTCTAAAGTTATCTGACCGCCATCTTGTCCGTATACCTTAAAACCATTGTATTGTTTTGGATTGTGGCTGGCAGTGATCATCACACCCGCAAAAGCCTGATAATGTCGAACCAAAAACGATAATTCGGGCGTTGGGCGCAATTGGTCGGATAAATAAACTTTGATTCCTTTAGATGCTAAAATTCGAGCAGTCCATCTTGCAAAAAGGTCGGAAAGATGCCGATTGTCATAAGAAATGACCACCCCTCTTTCAGCTGAGTGGTCATCAGATTCTAAAATATATTTTGCAAGACCTAGTGCAACACGTTTAATAGTATAGATATTGATCCGATTCGTTCCTACACCCAATTCTCCGCGCATCCCACCAGTTCCAAATTCCGGATAGCGGTAAAAACGCTCTTCTAGATCAGCTGGATTTGAAAGAGCAGCTAATTGCTCTTTCAAATCCAACTCTAAACTCTGAAACTTCTGCCATTCCTGCAATTTTGTCTGCCACTCCATCTCTATCCCTCTTTTGCCTGTTGAATGATTTCGCTGATAGAAAGTGTACAACCAGCCATAGAAGTATCTGCCACTCCGTAATACATAGTCAAGCGATCTTCATCAACAATACCACCACAACCAAATACTACATCACCAAAGAAGCCGTTTTTTTCATATTCAGCTTCCGGCTCCATAATCGGCTTTTGCGAACGAGCAATTACCTTCGTAGGATCATTCAAATCCAGTAACACTGCTCCCATACAATAACGATGCTCAGATGTTGCTCCATGATAGATAACTAACCAACCAGCTTTAGTTTTGACAGGGACCAACCCACCGCCAATCCGACCACTATCCCACTCTGTTTTTCTGATTCCTAAAAGATGTTTGTGATTTCCCCAGCTGACTAAGTCCGGTGAAGAAGCTATCCAAATGTCATAATTCCCGATACTTTTCAAAGAAGGTCGGTGTAAAGCATAATAGTTATCATTAATTTTTTCTGGAAAAATCAGCACATCTTTATTTTCTGGTGCAAAGATATTTCCTAAATCCTGATAATTTTTAAAGTCCTTTGTTGAAACTAGCGAATCACACACACCGACAGGAGAAACTGAACTAAAATTAATGTAATATGTATCATCAATCTTAGTACAACGAGCATCCTCAATCCCATAGCTTTGATACTCATTAAAAGGATATAAAAATGCATCATCGTCAATCATAAAATGATGCCCGTCTTTACTACGCGCAATTCGAATGTAAGATAGGGATGTTAAATAAATGAAGCTATCTAACTTATCTTTTTTGCGGATCATTCGGGGATCTTCAAAATCATAATCTGGATCATTATAATCAAATTCTACAATCTTCATTTGCTTGGTCCCAGTATCATAAACAGGTGCTTTAATTATATTTGGATCTTCAGAAATTGGGCGTTCTGCAACTCTTAATAAAAGCAGTACTTCACCATTGTATTCTGCTACTCCGCCGTTAAAGGCACCGATAACTTCATACCCCTCATGTAATGGCTTCACATCAGCTGGTGTGATTAATGGATTTTCTATAAAACGTTCTATTTTCATGTCAATAACCTCTATTTAAATGGATTTTCAATCTCTATTTTTTGTGCACCGGCATCGCTGATACCGACATATAAAACTGCTCGCTCTCCATGCAGCTGAATGCCGCCGCTAAAAACAACATCTACTAAGTCAGGACGCTTAGCTGGTCCGTCAATAAAGTCCCTTCTTTCAGCAATGATCTTCGCTTCACACATAGCTTTATTTTCAATATCCACCTTGAAGCTCATTGCGTAATAATGACGATTCCCATCTACATCAAAGTTGGCGATATGACCTAAAATCCAGATATCTTCGTTGATTTGATGAATCTCATTTCCACCGCCCCACTCTTCATCGCAAAACTGATTAGACAAAAGTGGTGCATCCTCAATCATCTGAATCGTCAAATTACTGAATTGATCAATAATACAGAAGCCAATTTTCCCACGACCGCCTTTTTCACCTTGCGAACGAGTCAACACTAAAATTCGCCCATCAGCTTGCTGCTTCAATCGTAAATCTTTCATTCCCCAAGGACCTTCAAAAACTTTATATGCTTCTGAAATAGAGTCCAACTGATAAAATACCGTTCGCCACTTTGCTTTTCCATTATCAAAAAAAACCGCTTCGACTCCTCCCAAAATAATTTTCCCATCAATTCTTGTGTAAAAAGGGTCTTGAAGAGCTAAATCAATCCCGACATCGAGCTTTTCCCAAACACTATCATTGACTTCCTTGAACAAATTGATATGCGAATGCTCATCATCACGAGATTCTACACGTCCGGCAATAACTTCTTGTCCATTCAAATCAAATGGTGCTGTAATATTGTAAACATCTCGACCACCAACACCTAGAAAGTTTAAGACTGCTGCTTTTTTATTTGTATTTTTTTTTCGATACTCTGTTAATAATTCTTTTGTATAAATCACTACTCTACCCTTCCTATCCAACAAGCTTTTGCCAAAATTCGATATCTTTTATTTGTCTTATTTATTAATTCAGCTCCAAAAAGTATTTGCAGCTTTCCTTCTATTGTTAATTCATATTCTCTATCATCAAAATTCAAAACCACTAAAATATCATCCACTCGATAAGAAAGGCATTTCTCATCCAAAAAAATAGCTGTAATTCTATTAAAGGGACCCTCTTGATATCGTAATTGGATTAGACTGCGATACCACTCCGCTAATTCCAGGCTGTCTTCATTCTCAGAACATTTGCCAATCCAATTATTGGGTGCATCATTCCAAAGCATCATTCCGCGTGAACGATCTCTATTCACCTTATTTGCCTCTTTAAGAGCTGCTTCTTCTGTCATTGATTCCAACATTTCTTGATACTTATTCTTCGCTTGAATATCTCGGATATCTTCGATTTGAGCAGGTATAAAATCACCAATTCCCAACTCTTCTCCCTGATATAAAAATGGAATTCCCCTATTGATCAATACAAAAACTGCTAATAGTTTATACAACTCTTTATCCTCTTGTACCAATCGATTCCATGAACGACTCATATCATGACTGTTAAAAAACAGAGTTGGCAAGCTATCCATATAAAGAGAATTAATCGCCTCAAATGCTTTTTTTATTTTTTCAAGATCAAAACTATCTTGACTGCCAAGATCAAAATTAAAGGCTGTATCAAATAGCTCTCCACCAACATAACTGGAAATTTTCATCAGCTCATCAGAGCTAATCTCCGCAACAGTAAACAATTCAGAATTATACGATTTTACAAATTGATTAATTTCTTTCAGAATTTTCTTAGTTCCTTCTTGATCTACATCAAATTTATGGAGCTGATTCCCCGTTGAATCATTGGGATTATCTGGAAAGTCAGCCGAAGCAGACAAATTATTGATAACATCAAAGCGGAACCCATCAATACCTTTATGAAGCCAGAAATCAAGCACTTGGAAAATTGCTGTTTTCACCTCAGGATTTCTCCAGTTCAAATCGGCCTGTTCTTTAGCAAAGCTGTGATAATAATATTGATTGGTACAAGAGTCAAAGTTCCAAGCAGATCCACCAAAAAAACTTTCCCAGTTATTAGGCACATCCCGCCAAATATACCAGTCACGTTTCAAGCTGGTACGATCTTTTGCAGCTTCTACAAACCACGGATGCTCAGTTGAGGTGTGATTAAATACTACATCTATAATAATGCGTATTCCCATTTGATGTGCTTCACTGATTAGAAACTGAAGATCATCCAGAGTACCATATTGCTCATCAACACCACAATAGTCGGCAACATCATACCCATTATCAATTTTTGGTGAGGGATAAAATGGTGTTAACCAAATACAATCAACACCTAGATTTTTTAGATAAGGAAGCTTTTCTCTTATTCCTAAAAAATCACCGATCCCGTCTCCGTTACCATCAGCAAAAGACGGTAAATAAATTTCATAAAAAACTGCTTTTTCCCACCACATCAGCTAACCCCTCTTATTTCAAAGTAAATTGCATACCGTCTTGGAATCGTTTTGAGAAAATTAAAAACAAAATGATCAGCGGTAATGTCAGCAAAACAGAGGCAGCATACATTGGACCTGGATAAGTGCCATATGGACCGAACATTTGTGAAATCAAAACATTCAACGTCACTGTACCATCACTCTTAGACACGATCATATCCCACAGCAAATTCGTCCAACGATCCGTATAAAGAAAAAGAAAGATGACCGTTGTAATAGATTTTGACATTGGAAGCACGATTCTAAACAAAATCTGCATTTCTGTTGCTCCATCAAGTTTTGCAGCCTCAATTAAGGTATCAGGAATCGCTTTGAAAAAGTTAGTGTACATAAAAATTGCCCATAAGCTGATTGCCGTAGGAATAATCATTCCAGCATATGAATCCAGCAATCCAACCTTCGTGATCATTAAAAATTGTGGAATCAATAAGATGATCGCAGGGAAAAACATTTGGAACAAGATAAAGTTATTAACGAATTTCTTGCCCTTAAAATCAATTTTTGCTAAAGCATAGCTTACCATCAAGGCAAACATCAGCATCAAAAAAGTAGCGATAGTTGCTACAATAATCGTATTCACAAAGGCCCCTAGCCAAGGGACATTTGCTGATGTAGCTGACCCGCCAAACAGCCATGTCCAAGAACGTAAACTAAAACTGCCTGGAATCACTTTTCGATCGACTTGATCCCATGAAGCAAATGAATGCATCACCAGATAGATAAATGGAAAGGTCATGATCAACATCACGATGGTCGTAACAAGATAAAGGAGAACAGTTTGCCTTTTAGTCCTTTTATACCCAACCATTTTTTTCACCCCATTTTTCCAACAATTTACGAATGAGCCCAATCGATGTAAAAGTGACAACCGAAGCTAATAATGCCACAGCCGAAGCATACCCAGATCTCAATCCGACAAAAGCTTGGTTATAAATTTCCATTTGCCAAGTATTAGTCGCAAAATTCGGACCGCCGCCAGTCAATTGATAAACTTCAGTAAAAATACCAAAACTGATTCCTACTGCTAAAACAGTTACAGTGAAAAAAGCTGGATACAGCATGGGAAAAGTGATCTTCCAAAAACTTGTCCAAGAAGTCGCTCCATCAATTGCTGCTGCTTCATATACCTCTTGATTGATATTGCTTAACCCTGAAATCAAGATTAAACCGTAATAACCAGACATCTTCCATGCGATCATCAACGAAACGATCATCATTGCAGTATGCGGATTTCCTAACCAATCAATATCCCACCCCATTTTTGTTCGAAGAAATATGTTAAATGGTCCATTATATGAAAGCAGTCCCTTAACAATCAATGATGTTACTACTCCGCTTGAAAGATATGGTAAGAAGAAAGCAACCATATAAAGACCTTTAAATTTCGGTAAGCTGTTCACCAATAAAGCGATAATCATTGACATAGTCAAAGCCATCGGGACAAATATAATCAAAAACTTATAAGTAACAAAAAAAGCGGATTGAATAGCTGGGCTTTTAACAGCGTCTATAAAATTTTTGATACCAATAAACTTAACCTCTGGTGAGATCATATTCCAGCTAGTCAAAGCCAGCCAGAAGGACCATAGCAGCGGCAGCAAGAAGAAAATGAATGTAAAAATCAGGTATGGGCTGGTAAATAACCAGCCCAATTTGGTGTTTTTGCTCATCACTGAAGCGCCCCTTCAACTGCTTTTTTAGCACTCTCAACAGCTTTAGCCGCATCTTTTTCAACACGAACAACAGGTACCCAAGCTTGCTCACCAAAGACTTGTTGAATCTCGTTGTAGTTTTCATTGTCCATTGCCGGAACAGCATAAGGCACATTCTCAGCATAAACTTCCATAGCAGGATTTTTGTCAAAGTATTCTTTGAACGCATTATTTTCAGTCGCATCATCCCGTGCTGGAATTAATGATGTCATTTCCAATAGTTTCATGTCATTTTTTTCATCCCCAAATACAAATTCTAAAAATTTCATGGCAGCTTCTTGTTCTTCTTCAGTAGCTTTTGCATACATAACAATACCTTTCGCATCAGCATAAGTAGAAACCTGTTCTTCGTCAGCTAGAGCATCCGGAACCACAGGTGCCGTAACGGTGTAATTTTTTCCAAATTCCATTTCCGGATATTTTTCAGCCCAGTTAGGGAATGTCCAAGGTCCCAGATCAGTCATAACACTATCCCCATTTTCAAATGGGTCCGTAGCTTCACCAGTTCGCAGTACTTTATTTTTCGCTAAGGTACTCATCAAATCAAAGACTTCTTTCATTGCTTCTTCATCAGCAACAAACTGATTGCCCTCTACAAAGTTTGCTCCGTTACTTGCTGCATTATACAATGGGAAAAAATCAAACCAACGCATCCAGGCAGTCGGGTCAGCCAGATCTTTTTTAGCCCAAAGTGCCCTATCGGTATCTTTGACTTTCTCAACTACTTTTAATAACTCAGAGTACGTTTTTGGTGCTTGATCAAACCCCATTTCCTTCAAAATATCTAATCGCCAACCAAACAAAATAGGATTAGAATAAACTGGCAATACATATTGACTGCCATCAGAAAATTTCCAGCTTTCAATCGTTTTATTCATATTTCGACTATCTGTCACTGAGCTAAATTGACTTTGCTTATCTAATGGTAAAATTGCCTTGCTTGCAGCCAATTGAGCAGCAAAGCTGCGATTGATATTTTCTGAAAGTGTCGGCGTAGTATTTGAAGCAATGGCACTTTGAATAGTAGCTTCAGAAGAAGGACTTTCTTTCATCTGGCTAACCTCAACAATAATATCTTTATTTTCTTTTTCAAATTCCTTTGCCATTTCTTCCCAATATTTCAATTGAGGTGGATTAGGTGCCGCCCAAAAAGTAATTTTTGTTTTCCCGTCACCGGAACCAGATTCTTTTTGTTCCCCTCCACCACTGCATCCTGACAAAATAATTGCTCCAACCAATAGCGATGAAATGCCGATAATCAATTTTTTCATTTTCATAATCATTCCTCCTATAAAAGTAAACGTTTTCTTTATCACGAAACGATCATATCATTCGTAATCTTTTTTGTCAACATTACGTAATTATAATTACAAAATTACTATAAGATTACAACAAGTTACTTTTTTTAAAGAGTGTGGTATAATCAACTCAAAGTTAAAGAAAATCAAGGTGATAAGTATGAAAAAAGCATCTATGCAAGACATTGCGAATGCATTAGGAATATCCAAAAATTCTGTTTCACAAGCATTAAGGAATAAAGCCGGAGTAAGTCAGCAGACGAGGCTTCTTGTTCAGAAGAAAGCAGAAGAACTAGGTTATCAGTACCAAAAAAATGACGAGAATATGGACAGACCCAAATTTCTTTTGTTAGCTACTGAGTTCGCATTTTCTCAAACAAGTTTTTTTGGAGAAATCACTAAAAGTATTGAAACCGAGTCACTAAAAGCTGGATTCCAGATTGATACACATACTTTGACAGAGAATGACATCTCAAGCATGACAATTCCGCCATTCATTAAAGAATATGACGGCATCATTATACTATCCCATAGTGATAATTCTTATATAGGAGAAATCATCTCTACTAAGATCCCTATTATTTTAGTAGATCACCATGATCCCTCATTATTAGCAGATGCAATCTTATCAAAAAATACAGATGGCACTTTTCAAGCTATTTCTCTGTTAATAGAGAATAATCTACAGCGTATCGGTTTTATTGGCGACATCAATTTTTCCCCAAGTTATTTAGAGCGGTACCGCGGGTATCACCGTACATTAGCAGAATATGGTATTCCTTACGATGACTCGATTGAAATCACACAGATTGAAGAAACACAAGGAACTCTCTTCAATAAACTAAAAAATATTGAGGAAATGCCGGATGCCTGGTTTTGTGTAAATTCAGGTCTAGCCTTTATGTTGAATAGCTACCTTCAATCTGCCGGTTACACCATTCCTGATGATATCAGCATTATCTGCTTCGATGATACTGAATTCACACGGATGGCTATACCACCAATCACTAATGTTGCCACAGATCTTCACTATATGGGGCAGCTCGCAGTCCGTTCGTTAATCAATCGAATCACTCATGTTGATGAACCTTTCGTTCACCAACAAATCGTTCCTCAGTTAAATATACGAGAATCTGTCAGATTTACAGAAAAAATGAAGACAATAAAAAGAGAGGGACCATGACATAAGTATGTCACAGTCCCCTAAAGCCGAATAAATGGTGTTCCAATCTTTGTATGATTCGAGTATTCGAAGAAGCGTAGAAGCAAGTCCATACATGCCCCCAGACATGCGACGAGCATTCGAAGAAGCGTAGGAGCAAGTTCATACATGCCCCCCAGACATGCGACGAGCATTCGAAGAAGCGTAGGAGCAAGTTCATACATGCTTCGAGGATCGGAACGAAGTCCTTCAATTCTTAATGGCTTTGCCGTTTAGAAATTGATGAGATCGAAACGAAGTGTAGTGTAGTGAGAACCTTAGACACAGAAAAACAGATACAGCGGTAATGTTTTGTCTAGAGAATCGTTAGACTCGCAGAGACAGCAGTTCTTCTACGCTACGCATACCATTCTGCTAAAGTACAAATATGAGCAGAAGCGGCAAAGCAGAACTAGCACTTGTCGGTCCTAAACTGTGCCGAGTAATCGCAGGCAACATCTCAGAAATAAGGCGAACTAGCCTGAAAATATGAAGACCTCCAGGGAGGTATCCATTCACAGCTAGTCATTTTATGAATAGTGTTCCTTGACAATTTTCGTATATTCCGACTTATTAACATAAATCACTACGATTGACCTGTCAGAGTAGATGATGCATGATACCTACCTGGTTCTTGAGGCAGAACACTTCTGTCACAACCTTCTCCCTAATTCTCTTTTCAATTTTTGTATTAACAAGTTTATGCCGTATTATCAATGCTTTCTCAAATCAACTTTCAACTGGAAACAGTATTTATATAGTTGGGACCTGTCTGAAAAGTTCCAAAGGTATCTGAATTTTTCAGGAATTCCAGCAAAAATCAACCGTTATTCGCTAACTGCTGTTTCAGCTTCTTTCAGTGATTCAAGGTAGTTGTAAACCTGTTGCCCGGCGATACCGCCTTCACCTACAGCTGTAGTAATCTGTCTCAATGTTTTTTCACGTACATCACCAATCGCATAAACTCCCGAAATTTCCGTTTCCATTTCCTGATTCGTGATAATCCAGCCTTCTTCATTGGTAATCCCGCTTGTTCTGAATGGTTCAGTCAACGGATCCAAACCAACGTAAATAAATACACCGTTTGCCGCAACTTCTTTCACTTCACCGGATTTTACATTTTTCAGTTGAACACCGGTAACAGCCATGTCATTGCCGACAATTTCTTCAAGTACAGTATCCCATTCAAAAAAAACTTTTTCATTAGCAAATGCACGATCCTGAATGATTTTTTGAGCACGCAGTTCATCTCTTCTATGAACCACAGTTACCTTGGAAGCAAACTGAGTCAGATAGATCGCTTCCTCAACTGCTGAATCGCCTCCCCCAATAACCATTAATTCTTTATTACGGAAAAAAGCACCATCACAAACTGCGCAATAGGAGACCCCTCGACCGGCATACTCTTCTTCACCTGGTACGCCCAGTTTTCGATGGACACAGCCAGTTGCAATAATCACAGACTTTCCTTGGTAGATTGTATCTTCACAGATAATTTCTTTGTAGGAGCCATGATCTCTAATATCAAGTACAGTTCCATAAACATTTTTAGTTCCAAATTTTTCTACATTTTCGTACATTTTCATTGATAAATCTGGACCCATAATTGAATCAAATCCAGGATAATTTTCAATTTCCGCTGTATTGTTCATCTGACCGCCGGGAACTCCCCGTTCAATCATCAGTACATTCAAATTCGAACGTGAAGCATACAAAGCCGCAGTCATCCCCGCAGGTCCGGCCCCAATAATAATTACATCATACATTTCAATTCCCTCTTTTCTCTATTGTAGAAAGCCGCCAATTCTAATTAGTAAACAGTTATTTTCACAGCCTTCACCATTTATATTTCCACTCTGACAGATAGAATGAAAATATCTGAACATTCCCTATAAGAAAAGTTCAGAAAGATTCCAGTCACTTACTTTTTTCAAGTAAGTTTACTTTACAACCTAAGCAGCTGATTGTCTAATTTTCTGCCTAAACAGCATTCCTAGATTATAGTATCATATTCTATTTTACATGACTTTAAAAATTTCATTTTTTCACTATTTCCTGTTATTCATTCTTCTGCTGTTCACGCAGCTTTCCGACCAGCCGATGTTCCTTTGTCATCATATATTTATAGGAAGCAAAAGGCTAAGTTAAAAAGACTGAGAAAAATGCTCTATTTTGATCAAATTGAAAGCCGCACTTCTCTACCAATCATTTTGACAGTATGTTGGTTTGAAAACAACAAGCATAAACCCTGGAAATGTTTTCTAAAAACAACTACTCCAGAAGAGCTAAAACCACTTCTGTCACTATCCCCTGACCATGATAAACAGGATTTAACACAAAAACCATTTCCTTACTGTTAGATAGTCCATCTACTGACTCCTCAAGAACAGTGATATGAGTGATGACCTTGCTTTCGATTCTCCCCACAACAGCGGAACTGAGGTTGTTGTCCCCCAGCTGCTTTAGCGTACTTTCTGCTTCGCTCAATATTTTATGACGTTTCCAGCCAGCCGTTTCACCGATCCCCTTAATCTTAGTGTTATTCAAACAGATCTGCCAAATCTTCAATAACAAAACATCTCAAGTAGGTACCTTCAGTTGCAATCACCTACTTCTCTCAACCTCTTACCATTATAGTAAAAACAGACATCAGCAGTCCAGTTTCACCTGTTGCTGATATCTGAGATTTTTTAGACAACACTGTTTTGCAGTTTGTACATATCTGAATAGAGTCCTTCTTGAGCAATCAGACTCTCATGACTTCCTCGTTCTACAATTGATCCTTTTTCAAGAACCAAAATCATATCGGCATCACGGATCGTTGAAAGCCTGTGAGCAATTGCAATCGTAGTCCGCCCTTGACGCATATTAGCTAGGCCTTCCTGAATCAGCCCTTCCGTTTCAGTATCAATATTAGCTGTCGCTTCATCCAAAACCAGAATTTTCGGATCGGTTGCCATTGTACGTGCAAATGAAATCAGCTGTCTCTGTCCACTGGAATAACTTGCTCCCCGTTCAATGACTTTCGCATGATATTTGTTTGGCAAGGTTTCAATAAACTTATCCGCCTGTACAAATTTAGCCGCCTCTTCAATCTGTTTGTCACTGATATTCGCGTTCAGCATACGAATATTCCCTGCAATATCTCCATAAAACATGAACGCATCCTGAAGGACAAGACCCATTTTTTTTCGAAGCTCAGTGATTGGATAGTCCCGAATGTCAATATCATCAAGCAGAATCTGTCCTTCATAAAATTCATAAAAACGCATTAAGACATTGATAATCGAGCTTTTACCACTACCGGTATGTCCGACTAAAGCAACGGTTTCTCCGGGATTTGCAGTAAAACTAATATTTTTTAAGACATGGTTTTTTCCATCATAAGAAAAGCTGACATCTCTAAATTCAATTTTTCCAAGGGTGATTTCTGCTGATGCATCTGGATTCTGCTGGGGTATCAGTTCTTCTGTATCAAAAATTTTCAAAATACGACTGCCTGCAACTATTCCATCTGTAAATATACTTAAAAAATCCATCATTTGCGTCATTGGCTCAAAAAATGCCTGAACATAGGTTACGAAGGCGTAAATCAACCCTACTTTAACTGGTGAGTCAAGCGCATCTATCCCAAATAAAGTCAGTGCAGCAGAAACTGCAATTGCATAAAGCAAGTTAATAATCGGACTTAACAGCAACGAGTTAATTCGTATCATGGAGAGTTTTGTCTGCAAATACTCTTCATTTGTCGTTTCAAATTCCCCTTCGAGACGTTTTTCCTGTCTGAACTGTTGAATAATCTTCATTCCTGATATATATTCATTTAGTTTCGTATTCAACTGGCTGAGTTTTTCCCGCATATTTCGATAAATCCTTGAGCTGAACTTTTGGTAATAAGTAATAACTGCCAAAAGAACAGGGAGGAACAAAAGGATACAAAGCGCACTCCTTCGGTCAATTTGAACCATTCCCACAAAGGAAGAAAGCACAGCAAAAATGCCTATCAAAACTATTAAAAAAACATACCAAAATTCAAATAAAGTTTCCGTGTCATTTGTCACACGGGAAACGATTGATCCTGCCGGAGTCTGATCAAAATAGCGCATCCCCAGTGTCTGCAATTTCTCAAACAGCTTCACCCGAATAAACTGATACGTTTTCAGAGAAGCCTTCGAATACAAGAACCACTGGAAAAACCAAATCAGACTTTTTACAATAATGCCAAACAAATAGACTCCTGCAAACATATAAATAATCTGATCAGTTGCTGTTTTCGGTGTTAAGTAATTATCCATCAGCATCTGAATGATTCTTGGTAAAAGTGCGTTAATAATGGATAAAATAAAAGCAAAACCAATAGCAGATAAAAATGTGATACGAAAGGGCTTTGCATATTTTAATAAGCGCCTGACAATGGTTATCTGCTCTTTAGCAGGAATTGACTTTGTCCAGACTGACTGCTGTTCTTCCATTATACTTCCCCTCCTTCTATTTTCGCTTCAAGCTGTTGTTTATCCCACATTCTCTTGTACCAGCCGTTTGCCAACAGAAGCTCCTGATGTGTTCCCCGTTCAATAATTTTTCCTTTATCCAGAACAATAATGTCCTGAGCATGCATCACACTGCTTAGACGGTGCGCTGCAATAATAGTTGTTTTATTCTGTCGTTCAGTTTTGAGATTTGTCAAAATTGCTTCTTCTGTTTTTGCATCTACTGCAGAAAGTGCATCATCCAGAATCAACAATTCCGGATTAATAATCGCAGCTCTGGCAATGGATATCCGCTGTCGCTGTCCTCCTGACAAAGACACACCTCTTTCTCCCACCAGTGTATCGTAGCCTTTTGAAAATCCTTTTATGTCCTCATCTATATAAGCCAGCCGAGCTGCCTCTTCCACCTTTTCCTGCGTTAATGAAGGCGTTGCGAAACGAATATTGTCACGAACAGACATTGAAAATAGAAACTGATCTTGAGGCACACAGCCCACTCCTGTTAAAAGGGCATCCAAAGAATAATCCTTGATATTGTGGCCGCCCATGGTAATCTGCCCCTGATAGTCATCGTATTCTCTCATTATCAGCTTCAGCATCGTTGTTTTCCCTGCACCGGTTTTACCGACAATCCCCAGTGTTTCTCCTTCATTAATTTTGAACCTGATATTTTCAAGTACCGGCAGCTCCTCTTTCGGATAGACAAAAGACTGAATATCCATTACCAATGTCCCTTTAGCAGGTGCCTGAATAGCATTTTCCCGTTCAATAATATGTGTTTTCTCATGGAGCATCTCATTTACCCGGTCATAGCTTGCATTCCCTCTCTCCAATACATTAAAGAGTCTGCCAATTGCAAACATCGGCCAAATCAGCATACCAATATAGCTGATAAACGAAACCAGCTGCCCGATTGAAATTACATTGCTCATAATAAATTTTCCGCCGATAATAATGGTCAAAACATATGAAATACCGATAACTAATGTAATAAATGGATCAAATAATGCATCTAAAAAATTCACCCGGTTGTTTTTAATAATTGCCTCCTCTATTTTTTCTGTAAAATCCTGAATATCTTCCTTTTCCTGCCCAAATGTTTTAATAACTTTCATACCTGTAATACTCTCCTGCGCTTTATCATTAATGGTTGAAAAAGCTGCCTGCGAATCCCTAAAAGCATCATGAAGTTTTGAGCCCAATACCCGCGACATAACAGCCAGCAGAGGAAGAGGAATCAAGGCAATAAGCGTCAGACGCCAATCGACAAACAGAATCATGGCAATAATGGTACTCCCTCCCGTAAAAAAGGAGTCCGCAAACGTTAAAATACCAGCCCCTGCAACATTTTGGATAGCGTTCAAATCATTAGTAGCATGTGCCATCAAATCTCCGGTTCGATGATTTTGATAGAAAATGCTGTCCATTTTAGTAAAGTGATGAAATAACCGCCGTCTAAGCTCCCTCTCCAATTGAGCTGCTCCACCCCAAATATACTTTCTCCAAATATAGCGGAAAATATATTGAGCCAGTGCTGCTGCTAAAAGAACTCCGACCCATAAAAGAATCTGAGAGAGCTCAAAATCCTTTTCAGCAATCACGTCCACAACAATTCCTATTACTTTGGGCGGTATCAGTTGAACAATCGCTACCATGACCAAAGCAAAAACCCCTATTATATAACTTTTCTTTTCTTTTTTAAAAAACCAACCTAACTTCCTAAAAACTGACATCTTTTCCTCTCCTTACTCCCTTATATCTTGTTACTTATCACTTGTCCATTCAGCTTTATTTCCATTTTAATGAACTCCTTTCCTGTACCGCTTAAAGACAAAAAAAAAACGGACAAAAATCTGCCCGTTGTGCTCGAAATATGAAGATTAGAAGATTTACTTATCCCCTTGGTGCTTCATTTGCTGCATCATTTGACGAATCTTCTTCTCAGAAGGCTTCTGTCCCATAGATGCCATCATCATTCGTAACATCTCCTCATTAACGGGAGGATTCTTTTTAAGATGGTCCTGCATTGCTTTACGGGCAAGGAAAAATCCGCCTGTCGCACCTGCGATTAAAGCGATTACTGCAATTAAAACTACGACTCCTGTTGACATAATAAATCTCTCCTTTCCATCATAAAAGCTAATGAGTAATGTCATTTAAAAAAACAACAGTTTAATTCATATAAGCTTCGAATTTTAGACGTTATAAATTTAGAAGCAATCCTTCTCGTTTAATTGCTCTCAAGAAAACATTTTACTAGAAACAGCTGGAAAAGAAAAGGCATTTTAAAAGATTCTCCAAAAGAAATTTCTAAAATGCCTGATTTGAAATTTTTTCAGCTGATTTCTCAATCAAAATTTTGAAAACTCAATAAAATGAGGGCTAGAAAATACTCACCCCACAAAGAAGTTCACGAGAACCAAAAGAAGCAACAGACTGTATCCAGCCAGTTGCCTTAATTTATTGGGTAAGACTGAAAATTCTTACAAAAAAAGGATAACGCTCTCATCCCTAACTATCCCCAAACTCATTATTTCCATATAAGGATATAAATTTTACCCCATTTAACCTCTATCAGAGCTTTGCATACCATCCCACTAGCTGTTCCTGCATCAGTGGGACTGGCAATACAGCGCATAATTGAGGCTTTATAATAATAATTTTCATAGAAATAGAGAAAATATTCGCACTATAGTTTTCAGACACATCCAAATCTATTCAAGTTGATGTCAAACCAACATATATACTTCTCTTCTTTTAAGCATCTAACAATTCCGGAAAAACAGCAGGATTGAATTTCTCTTCCCGAAGCATTTCAATCTCTTTGCCATAAGGAGCATAAGCTGTTTTCTTATCTTTTCCTACATAAGGTGTTTCCAATATTTTAGGTAAAGCAGTCAGCTTCTCATGATGAACAATTCTATCCAACGCCTCAAACCCAATAGTTCCAAAACCAATATTTGCATGGCGGTCTTTATGAGAACCCATTGGGTTTTTCGAATCATTCACATGAATGACTTTCAAACGATCCAAACCAATAATTTTATCAAATTCCTCCAACACGCCATCAAAATTCTCTTTTACATTATATCCGGCATCATTTGTATGGCATGTGTCAAAAGTCACTGAAAGCTTGTCGTTAAGCTTTACACCTTCAATAATTGTTGCCAGCTCTTCAAAGGTCCGACCAAGTTCCGTTCCTTTTCCAGCCATTGTTTCCAATGCAATTTGAGGAATTTGATCCTTTGTAAGGACTTCGTCCAGCCCCTTGATAATCTGTTTAAGACCGGCATCAACACCAGCACCTACATGAGCCCCAGGATGAAGTGTAATCTGTTTCGCACCCAGAGCCTCAGCTCTTTGAACTTCCTGACGCAGAAACTCTGTTGCAAAGCCGAAATTTTCCGGTTTAATTGTGTTCCCCAAATTGATAATATAAGGGGCATGGACAACAATGTCGCTTATTCCGTGTTCTGCCATAAAAGTCTGACCCGCTTCAATATTCAACTCATCAATAGGCTTACGCCGTGTATTTTGTGGCGCTCCTGTGTAGATCATAAAAGTTGTCGCTTTATAACTTGCAGCTTCTTCTGCAGCACCCAACAACATCTTTTTCCCGCTCATACTTACATGTGATCCTATTAACATCTTGTTCCTCCTTAAATTTCATCCATTTTAGCGTACGTTAAAAAATTTGAAATGACAATCTTTTTGCCTAAATCAACAGTCTTTTGTCTGCTGCTGTTTTCCATAGCCAGCGAACAGATTCTCCATCAAGAACAGCCTGCAGCTCTTAGTCTATAATTTTATTTTTTTCTTTGTTCCGCAAATTGTATATATTGGCTGAGCCATTCTTCCATACTCATTTTTGAAACCAGTTCACCAATCAACTCATAAGGAATAGTTTTAGGATTTGTAAAACGGATACAGCTTTTCCCCATATTCAATTTTGTTGGAACACTTTTTCGATATTCTGACTGAAACCAGTCCAGCAACCCCTTATTACCCATCAAGCCCATGTGATATAAAGCAAGATGCTTCTTCTGAGCAGCAAGACTGATAAATGGAACACCTTCATCCTTTCTGTCCAAGTAACCTTCTGGATAGACGGATAAAGGAACAACAAATGTAGGAAGATTATACTGCCAAACCAGTTCAAAGCCTTTCGGTATATTATCTGTAATAATTTCAAATAATCGTCTAAATGAATCCTGCCATTTAGGGTCCATCTCTTTAAGGTATATGTCGAATTGATCCATTTGCTTTCTCTCCTGACTCTAATCACAGTGCCCACCTGACCAGTGGTATCCACAATTAGCATTTATTTTAATATGTTATTATACTAAATAGTCTGATTTAGAATAGCACTACTCCAAACAGAAAGCTAGCGGAAACATCCTTGTCTGGCTTTTTTACAAAAATTAGCTATACTGAAAGTAAGCGAACCCTTATTCTCTAATTAATCCCCTTGAAGGAGCTGACAGCTATGACTATTATTGAAGACTATATCCGCAAAGAACCAGAAGAAAGACAATCAGCATTAACAGAACTTTATCATTTTATTAAACAACTTGTCCCCGAAGCAGAAGAAAGGCTTTCCTACGGGATGCCCACTTTTTATTTGAATGGAAATCTTGTACACTTTGCCAATGCAAAAAAGCATATTGGTTTTTATCCAGCTCCCTCTGCAATCCTAGCTTTCAAAGATGATCTCACTGGATATAAATCTTCTAAAGGAGCGGTTCAGTTTCCAGCAACCCAAGAGCTTCCCTGGTCTCTTATAAAAAAAATGATTCAGTTCAGAATCAAGGAAAATATGGAAAAAAAGAAGTAAATAGATTCGTATAAAATTTTTGAGACTATTTCACTACGGATCTTCTCTTTTAAAATCAAGAAAAGACAGGATCTTCCTTTATAACCGGAGACCTTGTCTTTTCTTGCGATTTAAATCAATCAAATTAGTGTCTGTCTGAGAACTCTAGTGGTGAATGTTCACGAAAAAATAAATATGAGTTAGTTCCGTTTTGTCAGTTTCACTTGTGTAGGAACATTTAGTGGGATGGTATGCAATACTCTAATTGAAATAAATGGGCAAACATTTATGTTCATCATACAAAGAGATAGTGGTATGCGTACGACGATCAAATGAGTTAGCAATATTCATTCCGGTATTAAAAGCTTTCTTCGAATGCTCGTCGTCTATCCAGTAGTCTCATATATAATACTATTGGATAGGCTGCACGTTTCTTGACTTAAAAGCATAACTTATTTTTAAGTTGGTCAACAGACTAATATTTCAGTAAAAAGTATTTTTTCTTTCCACGGCGTACTACTGTGAACTGCCCTTCAATTTTTTCACTGTCAGTCAATTCCGCAGCCACATCTTGTATTCTTTCACCATTAATATAAATAGCTCCATTTTGAACGTCTTCTCTTGCCTGACGTTTTGAAGGTTCAATTCCTGCTGCAATCAACAGCTCAACCAAATTCATTGAATCCTCTTGTTGAACTTCATAAGAAGGAACATCCCTAAAGCCCTGAATGATTTCTTCTGCATTCAGGCCTTTAATATCCCCGCTAAATAACGCCTGTGAAATCTTCACTGCCTGTTCATACGCTTCCTCACCATGAACCAGTGTAGTAATTTCCTTCGCAAGTGCCTTTTGAGCCGCACGCTTTTCAGGTGCTTCAGTAAATTCTTTTTCAATTTCAGCAATTTCTTCAATTGAAAGGAAAGTGAAGTATTTCAGGAATTTTACGGCATCTCTATCATCTGTATTAATCCAGAACTGATAAAACTCGTATGGAGAAGTCTTATCTGCATCTAGCCAAACTGCATTTCCTTCTGTTTTCCCAAATTTTGTGCCATCTGCTTTTGTAATCAACGGCATAGTCAAACCAAAACCCTGTACTTCTTTTTCACGACGCAGTAATTCAATTCCGGAAGTAATATTCCCCCACTGATCGCTTCCCCCAAGCTGAAGCAGACAGCCATGAATTTCATATAATTTCAAAAAGTCATACGCCTGAAGCAGCTGATATGCGAACTCTGTGTATGAGATTCCTGTTTCTATTCGCCGTTTTACACTCTCTTTACTCATCATGTAATTAATTGTAAAGTTTTTTCCAACATCTCTAAGAAAATCAATCAACGAAACCTCACCAAGCCAGTCGTAGTTATTGGCAAGGATTGCAGGATTTTTGCTATCATCAAAATTAATAAAACGGGAAAGCTGATTTTTAATGCTGTCAGACCACCCTTTAACTGTATCAAGTGTATTTAAACTGCGCTCTGCATCTTTAAAAGACGGATCGCCGATCATTCCTGTCCCTCCGCCCACAAGAGCGATTGGAACATGACCGTTCAGCTGGAAACGGCGCAATGTCAAAATCGGTAATAAATGTCCGATATGTAAACTGTCAGCAGTCGGGTCAAACCCAATATAAAGCTTAACAGACTCTTCATTCAATTGTTTTTTTAAAGCTTCTTCATCAGTTGTCTGATGAACAAGTCCGCGCAATTTCAGTTCATCAAAAAAATCTGCACTCATTCTATTTCCCTCCACATTCGATTTACCGGCGCTTTTTTGCCCCTACCTTCCCATATTACCTGAATAACAGATTAAATAAAAGATAAACATCAGCATTTTTATCGAGAAATTAAAGTTTTTGTGATAAAAGACAGAACAACTGTTCATTAACCTTTTTTTTTGCTATAATATCACGGAATATGATTATTCGAATTAACATATCGAGGTGAAATTTTTGGACAATAATAATTCGAATCACAACAACCAGCCCCCACACGAATGGCTCAGTAAAGAAAATATATTTTTAGCTCTAAATGTCATTGCTCGAGTGTTGAAATCCCTCGTTCTTTTTTCAATTGTAGCTGTTATTTTAGGAGGCTCATTGGGATTGGGCGTCGGTATGGGCTATTTTGCTTCGCTTGTTGAAGGAACTGACCCCCTGACAAAAGAAGAGCTGGAAAAAGAAATCAGCGATATTACCGAAGTTTCAAAAATGACATATGCTGACGGCTCTATGATTTCAACAATCAAATCTGATTTAGTTCGAACCCGCGTAAACAGTGATCAGATTTCTCCAACTTTAAAAAGTGCGATTATTGCCACAGAAGATGAGTATTTTGAAGAACATGACGGTGTTGTTCCCAAAGCACTTGTACGTGCGTTACTGGCTGATTCAGTCGGTTTTGGCGGCTCTTCAGGCGGCTCCACTCTGACTCAACAATTGGTAAAACAGCAAATTTTAACTGACGAAACAACCTTCAAACGAAAAGCAAATGAAATTTTACTAGCTTATCGTATCGAAAATTATTTTTCGAAGGATGAAATTCTCACAACCTATTTGAATGTTTCTCCATTTGGCCGAAACAATAAGGGGGAGAATATTGCCGGAGTTGAAGAAGCAGCAAAAGGACTCTTTGGAAAAAGTGCAAATGATCTTACATTGCCGCAGGCAGCATTTATTGCCGGGCTGCCGCAAAGTCCAATCGTTTACACTCCATATTCGAATACAGGAGAACTCAAGGAAGATTTATCCGCAGGTATGGAAAGAAAGGATTTCGTACTTTTCAGTATGTATAGGGAAAAAAGAATTTCGCAAGAAGAGTATGAAAATGCTAAAAACTATGACTTAAGTCAAGACTTCCTACCTACAGAGGCAGCCAATACAACTTCTGAAGGGTTCCTTTATTACACAGTAATGAACCAGGCTGAGGAAGTCATTATGGATATCAACATTGAAAAAGCAGGCGTAAATAAAGATGAGCTTGATGCTGCTGGTCTCCAGCAGTACAGAGATCAGGCAGCCCGCCAGATCCAAACACGCGGCTATACGATTGAATCAACGATTGATCCAACAGTTTATAACGCCATGCAGGATGCAGTCGCAAACTTTGGTTACCTTCTTGATGATGGGTATTCAGCTGCTCCAGTAGAAACCGGCAATGTATTAATGGATAATCAGACAGGAAAAATTATCGGCTTTGTTGCGGGACGAAACTACGACTTAAATCAAAACAATCATGCTTTTGATACCGAGCGTCAGGTAGGTTCTACGATTAAACCAATTTCTGTCTATGGTCCAGCGATTGATCAGGGGATGATAGGGTCAGAAAGTCGGCTGGCAAATTATCCAACAAAATATAAATCAGGCGGCGAGCTTGTGAATGCTACAAATACAGGAACCAACACTTTTGACACTGTTCGTACCTCGCTGGAATGGTCATACAATATTCCAGTCGTCAATTTAAATAATGCGATGAAGGAACAAATGGGCGATGATAATTTTTCTTATAACAACTACTTAAGTAAAATGAATTATCCGGCAGATGAAGGTTGGGCCTATGAGTCAGCACCGCTAGGCTCTGTCGAAACCTCTGTATATACACAAACAAATGGCTTCCAAGCCCTTGCAAATAAGGGAGCCTATCAAAAAGGATATATGATTGAGAAAATTGTAGACAATGATGGGAATGTGATTTATCAGCATCAGGAGGCGCCAGTTCAGGTCTACTCTCCTGCAACTGCTTCTATTATGAACGATTTAATGCGTTCAGTACTTGATTCAAAAATCACTACGCCGTTTAAAGATGTCATAGCAGGTCTCAATCCTCAATTAGCATCGGCTGACTGGGTTGGAAAAACCGGAACAACCAATGATTACAGAGATGCATGGCTTGTAGTCTCTACACCAAGTATTACTATCAGTTCATGGGCCGGCTACGATAACAACGATATTATGAGCCCAGATAGCGGGATTCATAACAGTACCTATCTGGCTTATCTGACCAATGCCATCTACAACGTAAAACCGGAGCTGTTCAATGTTGGTACAAGATTCGAGTTAACAGATGATGTCATTCAGGCAAGTGTATCTAAGCTTACCGGTGATAAAGCAGGCGGCTTTACCTATAACAATATCAGATACTCTGTTTCAAGCGAAACAGTCGTTTCATACTTTGCTAAAAATGGTCCTGCTGACAGCCAGTATAAATTCGGCTACGGTGGAACAGATGCAAACTATCAAGCATACTGGAGCAAATATTTGACAACAAAGACTTCCAGCAGTAATAACAATAATACTGCCAATAATCAAGGAACCCGAAATGGTAATACTGATAACACGAACAACGGAGAGTCCTCAGAAGAAAACAACAACGAGGATCAGAACAATGCCGGAGACAGCAGTGAAGAACCCTCAGTTTCAATGGAGCCATCAGAGAGTTCTACTCCTGATTAAAACAAAATACAAAGAGAGCGCCTGAAAGGGGCTCTATAATTTATTGGACTGATAGAAAAAAATCTATCGGTCCTATTTTCTCATTAAAAAATAAGGAAGACACACAACATTTCCGCTAGAATAGAATCACCACAAAACCAACTAGAAAGGAAAATGAATGTATGTCTACACTTGATTCTATCAAACAAATCCTTGGAGTGAAAGATAAAAATATT
>NZ_JAJDJV010000012.1:0-131638 GCF_020567625.1 Enterococcus sp. BWT-B8
TTCCTTTCTAGTTGGTTTTGTGGTGATTCTATTCTAGCGGAAATGTTGTGTGTCTTCCTTGTTTTTTAATGAGAAAATAGGACCGATAGATTTTTTTCTATCAGTCCAATAAATTATAGAGCCCTTTTTTTAGTGAAACCAATTATATAAAAGTATTTTTCGCCTCAATCTTACCATTTGAATAATGGGACTATGGGACTGATGAATCATCTCTGGTATGCGCTACCTCTCTAGGACAATAAATGGTCGTTACCAGCGAAAATTACAAGTGTTGACACCAATAGAATACCATAACCAGTACTACAAAGCAGCTTAAGTTCTTGTATAAGTTTTATCTGATAAATTGAACTTATTTATCAGATAAAACTTATACAACAGTCAAATGATAGTGCGACAGTTGTTTCTTCAAATAAAGCAAAAAACTACCCTTCATAAATCGAAGAGTAGCTTTCAAAATCTTTAATTATTTCACTGTCCTCTTGACGGGTAGTTCACCACTCTGGCTCATCAGTTCCATAAATTATAGAGCCGAAAAAAAGAGTGTTCAGCCATACCTTGGCTTAAACACTTCTTTTCTCTCTTCTCTTTTTCTGGGAAACATTTGTTGTTTTATACGGTACCAGTGATTTAATATAGAGCTAAACCAATGACAGTTATTTTCTTCATCTCAAAACAAGTGTAGATGATTTTTTTCATAAACTGACTGAGATGGATTCTGTACTGGTAGTTGTCGGAAAACCAATCCTTTCCAGTAGCTTAAATTTTTCATCGTTAACCATGAAAAATAATTTAGTAGTACCAGCTTCTATTAAACCATACATATGCTATCACTTTCATATTTTCACATTACTTTTGCCAACTCATAAATCAAGATTTCATTTATCTTTTCACTGGAGAAGGTAATAGTTGCTGCTGATGTTTTTGGAAAAAAGCGGGCACTAGCAACATGCTTTCCTTCATTCAAAAACAATTCACTGGAAGTAGATTCTAAATACCATTGATACTGGTATAGAGGCTCATCCAGAATTAGTTCCCTAACTTCAATCTCTCCATTGAACCAATTTAAACGGTTTAACTGTACCTTTTTTTCGGATGCATCATAGTTAAAATATAGATTGTCATTTATACAATAAGAAAAGTTTGAGAACCCCTGATAATTTTCTGAAAGCAGCTCTAATCGGCAATTTGGAAATGTAAAGATTTCATTTTGAACATTAAATTTTGTTTCTGCAGTTCTTAGCTGCTGCAACTCTGCAACTGGTCGCTGAATCAAGTGATCGTCTTTAACCGTCAGCTCTCTGGGAATTGTCAGCATATGCAGCCACCCCTCTTCTATCGTAGGTACCGTTGTCTCCTGTTCAGGAAACATTGAACCCATCCAGCCCAAAGAAAGTACTCGCCCATCTGCTTTAAAGCTTTGAGGAGCATAATAATCAAATCCCCAGTCAATCTCGCGCATGTCCATGTCTGTTGAAAATATGCCGTTTTCAAATTTTCCACTACGATAAACAGTCTGATTCAAATTTTTATAGTGTATGTCACCTTCTTCAATTCCTTGAGGTGAATAAATAAAGATATCCTGCTCCTCAAAGTGAAGCAAATCAGGACATTCCCACATATACCCGTTTTGTTCAAGGATACGTTCATCACCGGCTCTCAGAAATAGTCTAGGTCCCTCCCACTCAATTAAGTCTTTGGAAAAGTAGACTAATGCTTCTCCTTGTTTTTCATTGGTTTGAGCACCCAATAACAGGTACCAGCCCTGTTGTTCAGGATCGTACCAAACCTTCGGATCACGAACATGACGTGTGTAGCCTTTAGGGTGAGGGAAAATCGGGCCAATTTTTCTAAATGTAAAACCATCCTCTGATACAGCCATACATTGATAACTGAGATTTATTCCGGTAGCATCAATCACATTTCCTGTATAAAACACATATAATTTTTCCTGATATTCAACTGCACTTCCCGAATAAACACCATCTTTATCAAACCATTTGTCAGGGAACAGAGCGATTTCCGCTTGTTGCCAATGAATTAAATCAACTGAATAAGCATGCCCCCAGCATTTATTTTCATGTGTTGTATTTTGAGGGTTTAGCTGATAAAACACATGGTAGAATCCTTTAAATTTGATTAAACCATTTGGATCATTTAATAATCCTTTCTTTGGGAAAATATGATAGCCTAATGAATAGTCTATTTTTTCAGTTTGTTCATCCAAAAATTCAACACCCCCAACTTTTCTTCTCTTAATTTATCACTATATCCAAACATGTAAGTTAATGCAAAGGCAACTCCTATTGAAACCAAATTAGCCAATACATACTGAATTAATTGACCATTTAAATAAAGCAATGTTCCCGGAATTACAGTTATTGACATGCCTGTTCCGGCTAAGCTCATTAAGCTTGCTGTAAAACCACCTGCTGCCCCTCCTATCAGTCCCATGATAAACGGTTTTACATAACGAAGATTCACACCAAAAATAGCTGGCTCAGTAATCCCCAAAAATGCAGATAAAGCGGATGGAAACGCCAAAGCTTTTAATTTAGAAGAGTTGGTTTTAACAGCTACAGCCAGAGTTGCTCCCCCCTGTGCTGCTATTGCACAGGTTATAATCGCATTAAATGGATTAGCACCTGTATTTGCCAACAGCTGCACTTCTAAGAAATTAAAAATATGATGGATTCCTGTTACTACAATTAGCTGGTGGGAGAATCCGATTATTAATCCTGCCAAACCAAATGGCAAATCTAAAATCCACTCAGTAGCATTCAACACCACTGTTTCCATTGAATGGAAAATCGGTCCTATAATCATTAAAGACAGCAGACTCATTACTAGTAATGTAAGAACTGGTGTTACTAAAAGATCCAATGTATCAGGAATTACTTTTCTTAATGATTTTTCAAATTTAGCACCCAGAACACCGGCAATAAATGCAGGTAAAACAGTCCCCTGATAACCCACAATTGGAATAAAGCCTGCTATTATGAGAGGGTCAGCTGATCCGTCGGCGATTGCATATGCGTTAGGCAGAACCGGATTTACCAGCATCAGACCCAAAACAATCCCAATAACAGGACTTCCTCCAAATACCTTAAATGTTGACCAGGCAATTAATGCTGGTAAAAAGGCAAAAGCTGTATCTGTCAAAATTTGTGTATATAATAAAAAATTTGGATTAATTGCTTCAGGTGTTGTACCCAAAACAGCCAGTATCTGTGGTTGTGTCAATAACCCTCTCAAGCCCATAAACAAACCGGTTGCAACTAAAACAGGAATAATCGGTACAAAAACATCCCCAAAAGTTCTCAACATTTGCTGGAACCAATTTCTGGATTCAACAGCTTCATCTTTTATTTCAATCTTTGATGATTCATTGCCCCCTAATTTAGTTATTTCATCATAAATTTTATTTACCGTTCCTGTTCCAAAAATAATTTGATACTGTCCCGAATTAAAAAATGCTCCCTTTACCTTGTCAATTGACTCCACCTTTTCTTTATTAATCAACGATTCATCATTCACCATAAGCCTTAAACGTGTCGCACAATGAGCGGTGCTCCTGATATTTCCAGCCCCTCCTATTGCTTCAATAACTGCTTTTGCAATCTCACGATTTTCCATCTTTCTTTCTTCCTCCTTAATATGGAACCGTTCCCACATTCGATTCAAAGATGTGGAACCGTTCCCTTTTTCATCAGAATAACTGCTTTTCATTAATATGTCAATCAAAATTTTGAAGCGATAGGTACCGCAGTTTCTCCTGCAGTTGCTTATCGCTTCTGATCCATCTATTTATTTTTAAAATAACCGACACTATCCCGATACAACAAGTCTATAGGAATTTCAGGAATAGAGTCTATTGTTTCTCGATAAATCAGCTTTTCCATACAATCTGAAGCAAGTGCTCCCAACCTCTCATGATGTAAGTCAATGGTAGTTAAAGATGGATAAACATAGTCTCCAATAGAATACCCCCCAAAGCCAGCAACTGAAACTGTTTCCCCTATCGTTATTCCCAGCCTGTGTGCCGCTTTCATCAAACCAATGGCTATATTATCTGTAGCCGCAATATAAAGACTTCCCTGTGGAGCTTGAAACTCTTCATATCCCAGATGAAATGCATCTTCCACTTCAAAACCTGTCTCCAGAAAAGTGAGCTGTATTCCCTTTAGTTGAGAGAATCCGGCAATTACTCCTGATTTTCTTTTCACACCAACCTCGATATCCTGTTCAGTAACTCCCACGTAAACAATCTTCTGATGTCCAAATTGAAGTAAGCCTTCAGCTAAA
The DNA here is from genome assembly GCF_020567625.1 of Enterococcus sp. BWT-B8. Taxonomy (NCBI): domain Bacteria; kingdom Bacillati; phylum Bacillota; class Bacilli; order Lactobacillales; family Enterococcaceae; genus Enterococcus; species Enterococcus sp. BWT-B8. Next base: position 4,303 of record NZ_JAJDJV010000012.1, read on the forward strand.
TATATACCCGCCTGATAATTATCATGAGTTAAAGAAGTAATTCGTTCATCTTCTTGTCCTAAAACCAAAACCGGTACTTTTAAAGTCTTAATTGTTTCTATATGCTTTTCAGTAATAGCTGTTGCCATTAAGATAATGCCGGCAACTTTATTCTGCTCCAGATTATGTAAACTCTCAATTTCCCGATTTATATTTAACTCTGTATTAACCATCAACAGCTGGCGACCATACTCGCGCTCTTTCCGCTCAAGACCAACTAAAGTGCTGATAGCTGATGGAGAATTAATTCGTGGTAAGATAACACCTGTAAAATTACTTTTCTGTGATTTTAGATTACGGGCGAATTCGTTCGGACTATAATTATGTTTTTGTATAATTTTTTCAATTTTTTCAGCAGTTTCTTTACTTACATAGCCGTTATTGAGATAGCGGGAAACTGTACTTTTTGAAACCCCGGCTTCTTTTGCAATTCCTTTAATAGTAATCATAAATTACCTCCATAAAAGTAGCTTATCTTTACAATAATTCAAAAGTCTGGGTAAATCAACAAGAATACAATTTTGAATTTACCTATTTTTCACTAAATGCTCTATTATATCAGTAGTTACAGAAGCTGTCTTCTAAACAAATGAAATACATTTCAAAATACTGTTAGTTCAATGATTTTCTGTATTAGTTTCAAAAATTAGTGAACGTTTTGTTTTACAGATTGAGGAGGAGGGGATCAACGTTTATTGTTACGTATTTATGTTTGAGAACAATGAAATGGGTGAGTCTGAACAGGCAATGGACTTTGAAGTGAATAGGGGAAGAATGATTAATATGATTCCAATTCCATTGGAAAATGGTTAAATGAATGCATTTATGACTAATCTTCCAGCAACAATCATGAGAGAATAAATTCTTGAACTCTATAATAAGTACTGGGAAATCGAGAAACTCTGGCAGATAATAAAAAACAAATTAAAAATGAAACAGGTTTCGGGCAGAGGCTTAACTTGTGTCTATCAAAATTTTTTAGCCTGAGGATTTGTTTACAATATGGTTCAGGATATGAAGAGTCATTTAAATCAGAGTCAGAAAGAGACAAAAGAGAAAATCAATGAAAATATAATGATTGGGTTGTGGAAAGATCAGTTGATTGACATTATCTTTGAAAATGACAGCAAGGAAAAAAGGCTTCGGTTCAAAAAGTTGGCAGAAGACATTCTGCTATGCTTCGAGTAATTGGAGAAGCCCTTGTACTATGACTTGAATTGAAATGAGTGTTCCACGATAAAACACCTATTTTTTATAAAATAGTAATTATCAAAAATTTCATCTTATTGTCAAAGAAATTTCTTTGACGGTTATTTGAGACATACAAACATTGCTCCTGAGATTACTCGTTGCACTGGAAGGTTCTAAAATGTACCCAGTAACCGCAGGTAACAAAAAGCTTGTCGCTTCCATGTCTATATTTTTCACTGCACTATACTTCGTTCTGATCTCATCACTTTCTAAATGGCAAAGCCATTAAGAATTGAAGGACTTCGTTCCGATCCTCGAAGCATGTCTGGGGGGCATGTATGAACTTGCTCCTACGCTTCTTCGAATGCTCGAATCATACAAAGACTGGAACACCGTTTATTCGGTTTTAAGGATCTCAGACATACTTTTGTCACAGTCCCTTGAAGGATTCCGTTCTGATCCTCGAAGCAGTTATTGTTCGCCTCAAGTTGTCAGTTCCACTTTTGTCAGATTTTTTAGTAGAAGGATATACGTATGATAGTCAAATGAATTAGCGAGTATTCATTCCAGAAAGAGAAGCCATTAATATAAAGACTGGAAGACTGTTTATTCGCTCTTAAGGGTTCAGGACATATGAATGCCACAATCTCTCCTTATATTTTTCTTGTTCAGAGGCTAAATCCTTTCATATTGTTAGTTTAAAAAAAGCCAAATTACAGGTTGTTTTCTGCCCGCTGAATAATCGATTCGAATATCGCTTCATTATAAGTAACCGCTGCTCCGTGTCCGCAAAAAATTTGTTTCAGCTGAGTCTGTTGGGTTAATTTTTTTACAGATTGAATTGCTTCCTTTCTATTGTTCGTTGCCAACGCAGGGAATGGAAAGAGCCAGCGTGTATCACCTGAAATTGCCAGTCCTCCCCTTGTCTGAAGAAGGTCCCCAACATAGGCAGAATCATTTCGTCTATCAATTAAAGAGATAGAACCGTTAGTATGACCGGGTGTTTCATATATTGACAAAGAGCCGATGCTGCTGCATTCATCCAGCAGAAGATCTGGCTGAACCGGCATATTTATATTTTTTACATGATTAGAACTATCCTCAAATTCTTTTCTGCCAATACATATTTTTGCTTGGGGGAAATGATCTTTTATTTTGGTGAGGTCCCCCGTATGATCCGAGTGAGCATGGGTAATGACGATGTATTTTAATGGCAAATTGGTTTCTTCAATGGCTTTAATGATGGACTTCGCTTGTCCGTTTTTGCTGCAGTCAATCAGTGTGCAGAAATCGTTTTCCAGGATAATATAACAGTTTATTGGAAATATCCTGGGCATAGTAATCAGTTGAAGTGAGTATGTCTGCGGGTACCTAATAATTTTCATCAGCTTCCTCCTTAATCTCTTCAAAAACAACCTCAATAAAATGATCTAAAAAATGAACAGCATTGTTCTTTTGCCAATACTTGAGTAGCTCCTGAAAATTTTCCGGATAAGGAATCTGTTTTAAAAGATCCAGAATTGACTGATAATGTACAATGGTTTTTTCCAGATCAGTGATTTTCTTTTTTAGAAGCTTCTGACCTTCCAAGTTGCATGCTTCTGATAGCTCCTGATCAAAAAGAATTAGAAAGGCTTTGATTTCTTTTAGTGAGAAATGAGCGTATTTCATAACAACAATGTATTTTAATTTTAACAAATCATTTTGGGAGTAGAATCTGTAATTATTATCTTTTCTTTCAGGAAAAATCAGTTTTTCTTTTTCGTAGTAACGGATTGTGTCCTTTGATAAATGAGTCATTTTAGCCGCTTCATTAATTGTCCACATAGTCTTCATAGTAAATCCTCCTTGCATTTATCATAACATTGAAGTAAACTCCACAGTCAACAGAGAAAATAATTTGTCAGGAAAAGCTTTATTTTCAGTAAAGTATAAGCTTTCTTCTTTATTTACTGTTTCAAATTCGATATAATTATGGTCAGTAATAGTCAAGGGAGAAGGATGGATATGATGAATAATCAGAACACTTCTGATTTGATTGAGGCGTATTTGAAAAAGATTTTAGAGGAAAGCAATAAAATTGAAATTCGTCGTGCAGAAATGGCTAACTTGTTTAACTGTGTTCCCTCCCAGATAAATTATGTAATAAACACTCGTTTTACGATTCAGCGTGGTTATGCGGTTGAAAGTAAGCGGGGCGGAGGCGGATATATTCGGATTGCTAAGGTTCATTTGTCAGACAGTACACAACTGTTGGATCAGATTGAAAAATTTATCGGTGATCAGCTGTCAGAGAAAGATGCACTGACTTTTGTGCAGAAATTATATGAGGAAGAAGTTATTACAAAACGGGAAGGAAATATTATGCTTGCCGCTTTAGGAAAAAATGTGCTGGGAAAATTTGGTGCAAATGAAGAATTTTTACGGGCTCAGTTAATGTGTTCTTTTTTAGAACGTCTGAGCTATGAGGAGGAATAAACTATGGATGAGTTATTTACAGAAAGTGCCAAGGCTGTTTTAGCTATTGCACAGGAAGAAGCAAAATATTTTCGGCATCAGTCGGTAGGTTCAGAGCATTTGCTGTTGGCGTTGATCATTGAATCGAATGGAATTGCAGGAAAAACACTGCGCCAGTTAAATGTTGATAAAAATGAAGTGAGAGAAGAAATTGAACATCTGGTAGGTTATGGGGTTGTAAAATCTTATCCCAAAGGTATCTATTTACCTTATTCTCCTCGTTCAAAACAAATTTTTGCTTACTCAGGTGAAGAAGCAAAGCGGTTGGGTGCTCCAAATATTGGTACGGAGCATTTACTGCTGGGTTTGTTAAGAGATGAAGATATTCTAGCTTCACGAATTCTGGTAAATCTAGGCTTAAGTCTGGTTAAAATTCGCCAGCTGCTGATGAAAAAAATCGGAATCAATGATCCGCAGATGGCCATGTCCGGCAACAAGCGAAAAAATCAAAAAGGCGGATCGGTTCAAAAAGGCGGAACTCCGACTCTTGATTCATTGGCGAGAGATTTAACGAAGCTGGCGAGAGAAAACACTCTTGACCCAGTTGTTGGGCGATCAAGTGAAGTGAGAAGGCTTATTCAGATTTTGAGTCGACGTACAAAAAACAATCCAGTGCTGGTCGGTGAGCCCGGAGTTGGTAAAACGGCAATTGCAGAAGGATTAGCTCAAAAAATTGTGAACGGGGAAGTTCCTCAGACGATGCAGGATAAACGACTGATGATGCTTGATATGGGCGCACTGGTAGCTGGAACAAAATATCGCGGTGAATTTGAAGATCGACTGAAAAAAGTAATTGATGAAATCTATCAGGATGGTCAGGTTATTCTATTTATTGATGAGCTGCATACCTTGATTGGTGCCGGAGGAGCAGAAGGAGCAATTGATGCATCTAACATCTTAAAACCTGCTTTAGCTCGTGGAGAATTACAGACAATTGGGGCAACAACATTAGATGAGTATCAGAAGTATATTGAAAAAGACTCTGCTTTGGAAAGACGGTTTGCCCGTGTTCTTGTTGATGAACCCACACCGGAAGAAGCAGTTGAAATCTTAAAGGGACTGCGTTCCAGATATGAAGCACATCATGGCGTGGAAATTACAGATGGTGCACTGCATGCAGCAGTTCAATTATCTGTTCGTTATATTAATTCGCGTCAATTACCGGATAAGGCAATTGATTTGATGGATGAATCTGCTGCCAAAGTCCGTTTGGATTTGACAGATGAACCGTCCGCAGTCAATGCGCTTCGCAGTGAGATTCAGGAACTGGCAGATGAAAAGGAAGAAGCCATTCAGGAGCAATCCTTTGAAAGTGCAGCCCGTCTGCGCCAAAAAGAGAAAAAACTGATGCAAAAACTGGAAAACCTGCTGCTTCTTGAACAAAAAGAAGCGTCCGGCTATACGAATAAGGTGACGGAAGAAGATGTTGCTTCGGTAGTTTCTCAATGGACAGGGGTACCTTTACAGCAGCTGGAGAAAAAGGAAAGCGAGCGGCTGATGGAGTTGGAAGCTATTCTTCATAATCGGGTTGTGGGACAGGATGATGCAGTGCGTGCTGTTTCAAGGGCAATTAGAAGAGCAAGAAGCGGGTTAAAAGATCCAAACCGTCCAATTGGTTCATTCATGTTTTTAGGCCCAACTGGGGTTGGTAAGACTGAGCTGGCAAAAGCTCTGGCTGAGACAATGTTCGGCAGTGAGGATGCCCTAATTCGAGTAGATATGTCCGAGTTCATGGAAAAATACAGTACCAGTCGTTTAATCGGTTCGCCTCCAGGCTATGTAGGTTATGAAGAGGGCGGCCAGCTGACAGAAAAAATTCGCCAGAAACCTTACTCAGTAATTCTTCTGGATGAAGTGGAAAAGGCCCATCCTGATGTTTTCAACATTTTGCTTCAGGTCTTGGATGATGGTCACTTGACGGATTCAAAAGGCAGAAAAGTTGATTTTAGAAATACCATTTTGATTATGACATCAAATATTGGTGCAACAGCTATCCGTGAAGAAAAAAATGTAGGTTTTAATGTAGCTGATTTGACGAAAGACCACAATGCTATGCAGAAACGAATTTTGGAAGAGCTTAAGAAAGCATTCCGTCCGGAATTCCTGAATCGGATTGACGAAACAATCGTTTTCCGTTCGCTGGATCAGGAGGAGATTCACAAAATCGTTAAAATTATGAGTAAGGCGATTATTACCCGAATGGCTGAGCAGGATGTTTATCTGAAGATTACTGCTGCTGCAATCGATGCCATCGGAAAAGTCGGCTTTGATCCTGAATATGGTGCAAGACCTATCCGTCGGGCACTGCAGAAAGAAGTGGAAGATCGCTTAAGTGAAGCGTTGCTGTCTGGTCAGGTGCACTTGGGTGATAAAGTAACGATTGGTGCAAGCAAAGGAAAAATTACGTTAAGTGTGAAAGCCCCGAAAGAAAAGAAAGAATTACAAACAATTTAAGAATAAAAACAGATGGAGCAGAAGTTAACTGTTCTATCTGGAGAAATAAGCTGGATTAAGGGGCACAATCTCTTATTTCGGCTTTTTTCTGAGCGGATAGAATCAATACCAGTATTTAAAGGCTGGAAAGTTTTCAGGGAAATATAGAGGATTTATGTATATACGTTTTTCCGGCAATTTAAAATTCTTTGTGAAAAGAGGAAGAAAACGCTGAGCTCTATTGGAAAGTTTGTGAACCTGTGATACTATGAAACAGTCGTTGAAGGAGGCAGCAAAATGATTGAAATTATAGCAACAGCAGAGTCTGTTGAACAGGCGGAGTTACTGTTGAAAGCAGGCGTGGATACATTATATATTGGTGAGGAGACATTTGGGTTGAGACTGCCGGCTTCGTTTTCACGGGAGGAACAAAAAGAAATTACAGAATTGGCACATACCGCTGGAAAGCGCCTGATAGCAGCAGTTAATGGAATTATGCATCCGGATAAGATGAAGCATGTTCCTGAGTATTTGCACTTTCTGGCAGAAATAGGGGTTGACCAGCTGACTGTCGGTGATCCGGGTGTGATTTACACGCTGCAGAAAGAAAAAATCGATATTCCATTTATTTATGATGGGGAAACAATGGTTACAAGCTCAAGACAGATTAATTTCTGGGCAAAAAGAGGAGCTGCAGGTGCAGTTCTGGCTCGGGAAGTTCCTTTTGAAGAGATGATGAATATGTCGGAACAGTTATTGGTTCCTGCGGAGGTTTTGGTATATGGTGCAACTTGTATCCACCAATCTAAACGGCCTCTTTTGCAGAACTATTACAATTATATTCAGGCTTCAGAAGAAAAAGGGAAAGAGCGGGGCTTGTTTTTATCCGAACCTAAAAAAGAAGAAACCCACTATTCGATTTATGAAGATAGTCATGGTACGCATATTTTTGCAGATAATGACATCAGTATGATATTAGAGCTGGATAAATTATATGACTATGGGTACAAAACATGGAAGCTGGATGGAATTTATGCCCCGGGAGAAAATTTTGTTAAGGTTGCAAAGCTGTTTGTAGAGGCGAAAGAAGGTTTAGAAAGCGGAAACTGGACAATAGAGAAGGCTGAACAGATACAGGAACAAATTCAGCAACTTCATCCTGAAAACAGGGGACTTGATGAAGGCTTTTTCCACTTAGATCCGGATGCTATCAGATAAAACAATTGCAGTCAGCGTAATTAAAGGATTCACAATAAAGCACATAGCTAACTGGCCATTCACAGAGCGATCAGCAGAAACACAGCGGTCAAATTAATTATTAAGATTAAGAGAAATGAGGAACAGAGGAAGATGGAAAAAGAACGAACATTGAAGCGTCCCGAGGTGCTGGCACCAGCCGGGACGCTGGAAAAATTAAAAGTTGCAATCCGTTATGGAGCGGATGCTGTATATATCGGTGGAAATGCGTATGGGCTCAGAAGCCGTGCCGGTAATTTCACCTATGAAGAGATGCAGGAGGGTGTGGCTTTTGCCGGAGAATACAATGCCAAAGTGTATGTGGCAGCAAATATGGTCACCCACGAAGGAAATGAAGAAGGAGCTGGAGAGTTTTTCCGTGAGCTTAGAGACTTGGGAATCTCTGCGGTAATTGTTTCCGATCCGGCATTAATTGAGATATGTGCAGAAGAGGCTCCCGGATTGCCGATCCATCTTTCAACACAGGCTTCCGCTACAAATTATGAGACACTAGAATTTTGGAAAAATGAAGGGCTGGAGCGTGTAGTTCTGGCTCGGGAAGTATCCATGGCAGAAGTTGCTGAAATTCGTAAAAATACAGATGTGGAAATTGAAGCATTTATTCATGGTGCGATGTGCATTTCTTATTCAGGACGCTGCACTCTGTCGAATCATATGTCAATGAGAGACGCAAACAGAGGCGGCTGTTCACAGTCTTGCCGCTGGAAATATGACTTGTATGATATGCCCTTTGGCACAGAACGTCGAAGCCTGACCAAGAGCGGTGCAGTTGAAGAAGAATTTTCAATGAGTGCGGTGGATATGACCATGATTGAGCATATTCCAGAGCTGATTGAGAATGGTGTAGACAGTTTTAAAATCGAAGGACGCATGAAGTCTATTCATTATGTGTCTACTGTTGCTAATGTATATAAAAAGGCGGTGGATTCCTATATGGAAGACCCCGAAAATTATGAATGCAAACAGGAATGGGTGGATGAGCTATGGAAAGTTGCACAAAGGGAGCTTTCCACAGGATTTTATTATCATACCCCCAGTGAAGAAGAGCAGTTGTTTGGCCCGCGCCGAAAAATTCCTGAATATAAGTTTATTGGTGAAGTAATGGGCTATGATTCCGAAACAAAAACAGCGACAATTCGACAACGTAATCACTTCAGTGTAGGAGATGAGATCGAATTTTATGGCCCGGGGTTCAATCATTTCTATCAAACGGTGGAAGTAATGTACAATGAAGATGGTGAGTCAATTGACAGGGCACCGAATCCAATGATGCTTGTTACGATGCCTGTTGCTCAGCCGGTTTCAGTTGGAGATATGATTCGGAAAAAGAAATAAGAGAATATGCTGGGATCAGCGGACATAATTATTGTATTTTAGGTGAATTATGAGGAGATTGTCCCAAAGCTTCTCCATGTGACGAGTAATCGCAGAAGCAGTTATGGTAAGAATTTTTGTAAATTCTTACCCACAAGAGCTTGCTTCTACACTTTTTCGAATGCTCGTCATATATCCTATGGTCATTGTAAGATATGCTGACGCTTTTCCAAATAGACGCGTTTATATTGAAAATCAAACATGGTCCTTCGATTCTTAGTGGCTTTGCCATTTAGAAATTGATGAGATCGAAACGAAGTGTAGTGAGACTTGTAGATACAAGAATTTTTCCGTAATAGAAAGTCGGTTATCAGAATGGTATGCAGTGCTCCGGTGGGAAATTTTGTCAGAATTTATTCCATATACAAAGAGATAGATAACCGCAGAGGCATATAAAGACTGGAAGACCGATTATTCGGTATCAAGAGGTTGTGACAGAAGTGTTCTGTCTCAAGAACCAGGTAGGTAACATGCATCATCTACTCTGACGAGTCAATCGTAGTGATTTATGTCAATAAGTCGGACTATACGAAAATTGTCAAGGAACACTAGTCATAATATGACTAGCTGTGAATTGATACCTCCCTGGAGCTACTCATATTTTCAGTATAGTCCGACTTATTTCCGAAGAGACAACTTCTGGAACACCGTTTATTCGGTTTTAGGGATCTCAGACATACAGACCCTTTTTCTTAAGCAGAGGAGGATAAAAAATGGTTAAAGAATATGATTATATTGTGATTGGCGGCGGAAGCGGCGGTATTGCTTCTGCAAATCGCGCCGGTATGCACGGAGCAAAGGTACTGCTGCTGGAAGGCGGAGCGATTGGCGGAACTTGTGTAAATGTCGGCTGCGTACCGAAAAAAGTGATGTGGCAGGCCAGCAGCATGATGGAAATGATGACTCGGGATGCAGCGGGCTACGGTTTTGATGTAGCCTTGCGTTCATTTGATTTTTATCAGCTGGTTCAGCATCGTGAAAAATATATTGAATTTCTGCACACCGCTTATCAACGTGGATTGGACAGTAATCATGTAGAGCGTATAAAAGAATATGGCATCTTTGTTGATAAGCAAATAATTAAAGCAGGTGGTGAAAGATATACAGCACCCAATATTTTGATCGCAACAGGCGGACGTCCGAGTAAATTAGGAATTCCCGGAGAAGAATATGCCATTGATTCCAATGGATTTTTCGCTTTGGAAGAATTACCTAGACATATAGTGGTGGTGGGTGCAGGATATATTGCCGCTGAACTTGCTGGAACAGTACTTGGCTTGGGCAGCGAGGTTCACTGGGCATTCAGAAAAGATCACCCTTTACGCAGTTTTGATGAAATGCTTTCTTCAAAAGTGGTTGAGCACTATGAAGCAGATGGGATGAAGCTGTATCCTAATTCTGTGCCTAAATTTATTGAAAAGAAAGATTCAGGAGAGCTGGAAATAGCTTTTGAAAATGGGCAGACGATTATAACTGACTGTGTTCTTTTTGGAACAGGCAGAGAGCCCAATACGGATCAATTGGGATTAGAAAATACTTCTATTGAACTGGACGAAAAAGGGTACGTTAAAGTAGATAAATATCAGAATACAACTCAGAAGGGGATCTATGCTGTTGGAGATGTGATTGGCAAAATTGATCTGACTCCGGTTGCAATCGCTGCGGGCAGACGGTTGTCAGAGCGTATTTTTAACGGTAAGACAGATGAACACCTGGACTATGAGACCATTCCTACTGTGGTATTTACGCATCCAACTATTGGAACAGTAGGACTTACTGAGCGAGAAGCAGTAGAAAAATATGGTCAGGACCAAATAAAACTTTATACATCCAGCTTTACTCCAATGTATTTTGCTTTGGGTGAATACCGTCAAAAATCTGATATAAAAATGATCTGTGTCGGCAACGACGAAAAGATTGTCGGTCTGCATGCAATTGGCCTAGGTGTTGATGAGATGCTGCAGGGCTTTGCCGTTGCAATAAAAATGGGGGCAACAAAGAAGGATTTTGACAATACAGTTGCTATTCATCCAACAGGAGCAGAAGAATTTGTTACGATGAGATAATTGTTGTCTCAATAAAAAACAAAGTAATGCAGTATCCAAGATAATTCTGGATGGTGACATTTACTATGGTACGAGTATTAGAATTGTCAATCCTGAAACCTTTCATATTCAAATATTCGTACCAATACTGGAATATGAAAGTTGTACTGACATAGAACCAATGAATGTTAACTAAAAAAGGCTCAATCGAAAGTTATATGAAGTGCCCCCAAAAAGTCTAACTTTTTGGGGGCACTTCAATATCTAAACTTCCAATTGGGTCTCTTTCAGTTATAAAAGTATTTTTCTTATGATGTCCGCACCAAGATTTTCTCCGTAATTTCCAATAGTATTCTTTTTGTCTGTTTTTCTGTATCAGGTAGTTTCTGAATGTTTTTCAGTGCTTTTTTTGTATAGGCGTCAGCAAGCTGTTGTGCTTTCTTTACACCGCCAGACGTATGTACAAGCTGATACACGGCTTGTGTATCTTCTGCGGATAATTGATCTTTTTTCTTCAAGTATGGCAGCAGTTCTTTTTTGTTTTTCTTCAGTGCATAGAGCAGCGGTAGTGAATAAACACCTTGTTTCATGTCTTCCAGAACAGGTTTTCCTATATGTGAAGAAGACTGTGTGTAGTCAAGGATGTCATCAATAATTTGAAATGCCAACCCAATATTTTTGCCAATCTCTTTGCATTTATTGGCAAACTGAAGTGAACAGCCGCTTTCATAGGCACCAATAAAGCAGCTTAGGGCAAAAAGTTCGGCAGTTTTTCCAGAGATATTTTCAATGTATTGATCAACAGTCATTTCTGTGTCATATCGAGTATCCATCTGTCCCAATTCTCCTGACAGAATTTTATCGATACTTAAGGAGTTCAACTGAATACTTTTCAGTGAAGAGGAGTAGTCAGCTAAAAGCTTAAAACAGCAAATCAGAAGATAGTCTCCAGCATAAACAGCAGTTTGATTACCGAATTGTGAGTGTATTGTCGGCAGGTTTCTGCGGATATCCGCTTCGTCAACAATATCATCGTGAATCAGTGTCGCAGTATGCAGCATTTCAAGGGACGCAGCCAAGGCGACTGCCCGTTCTTGATTTTCTTCTTTTCCGAATTGAGAAAACAGCAGCTGATATGCCGGTCTTAGCAGCTTTCCCCCCGAACGAATCATAGATAAGATTGCCTGCTCAATCTCTTCATTTTTTATTTGAATATTCCTCTCCATTAAAGACAGTGTAGTTTCCAGTTCTTTGGCTAAAGAGGGATAGGGTTCCCACATTTGATGGATCTTCATAGAATAGCTCCTTCAGTTCGTTTTAAAAAATCTCCCATTTTTGTTTCGTACTCTGTTCGTAATCCAATTGAAATTTGCGAAGAGTCTGCACATGTTTTAATAAGTAATTTGCTGCGATGCCAATGGCGATCCCTGACAGTAATCCAAAAAATGACAGAAATGGCAGATAGAGCATTGGAGCCCATGACTGAGCAAAAAATGACGTTGTAAAAAGTTGTCCGACATTATGCAGGAAACCGCCAACAGCACTGATTCCGATGATGCTGACGCGTTTAGGACCAAGCTGCTTGACCAGAATCATTCCCAAGTAGCTGAGTAAAGCTCCGCTTGCACTGTAAAAGAACGTGGAAAGCGTTCCACCTAGAAGCGTGGATAAAACAAGGCGCATACAAATTAAAAACAATACCTGATTTCTCTTCATCGTAAAAATCGCAATAATTGTGATTAGGTTCGCCAGCCCCAGCTTTGCTCCGGGAGCAAAAGAAAAAGGGTAGGGGATCATGTTTTCCAATAGAGAAATAATCACACCTTGCGCAACCAGCATGGAAATATAAATTTCTTTTTGTAATTTCGTCATATATTTTTCCGGCAATCTTAGTAAATCAGACTGCCGTCCTCATTTCCGTCTGAAGCTTCGACTGTAATAAATAAATTATGCGGCAGGCAGGCGATTGGTGTTTCTCCAGGTTTTGAAATCCAGCCACGGCGGACACAAGCCAAATCACCGCAGTTTGCTTCTTTTATTCGTATCCTGCTGCCGTCCACTTCTATCAGGTTATAATCCCCGTCAGGATCTTCGTATTTATATGTATAAGAAGGAGTTCCTTCCTTCAAATCAAATGTTTTGACTATTTTGCCATCAACTTTTAAAACAGCCTGCAAGGTAACGTCTTCATTGCTTTGTATACCGAATACAACCAGAGGGAGAAAAGAACTGACTGCTAAAATAATAATAATAATAACATCCCAGGGACGTAAGTAGCTTTTTTTGATGAAGTCTTTTACGTTCATAATTCTCCTCCTTAGATATACAGTCTCTGTCTCTTTTATTAATGATAATCTAAATCTTATTTTTTCAATAGGAATAAACTTAAAGTTAGTGTGCTAATTCTTCAATTAGCCAGTTAAAAGGTTGATAAAAATCAGTCCTCATTATTCGAGGTTGTGACAGAAGTGTTCTGTCTCAAGAAATAAGTCGGAATATACGAAAATAGCTACTCATATTTTCAGTATAGTTCTACTTATTTCCGAAGAGACAGCTTCTGGAACACCGTTTATTTGGTTTTAGGGATCTCAGACATACTTTTGTCACAGTCCCAATTTTCTGCAGTTAAATCATCGTAAGCTGACTTTTTTGCTTCAACTGTCATCCGATCAGTAAAATAAGCTTAGATATCCCAGCCTGTTTTAGCTTCTTCGGCTTTTTCAGCTACATAATAAAAATACTTATTCATTCGTTTCAGGCAGCGGATAAAGAGATTAAAGACTGCTCGCTGCGGTGAATGACGGGTTTGTAAACAGAATCCAGTTTTAGGTGCGAGAATCCGAGGTTCTTAGCACCTAGGTATTGTATGCGGCTTTCCTTATTTTTATTGAAAGAAGAATGTATGCAGTAAATTGTATAAGTGAAAAGAAAGTTCTAGGCTGATCCCCTAGAACTTTCAATCGTTACCATCCTCTATTTGGTGCCGTATCTTGATTTCGGTGTACCGTACCACCATTTACCCAGTTTACGCTGCAGCCAAGGAATTACCCAGCGGTCCAGCCCAATTGCCCGACCGGAACCGTTCATCAAAGCAAGAGCAACGAAAATAAACCAGATGTTTACCCAGTAAAACATTCCTGATAGACAGAAAGCTCCAACTAAACCAATTGTAACTGCACTTGATAACCAAGTGAATAAACCTGCAATTAGTGCCAAAGCAATTAATACTTCAACAATTGTCATGAATTTTTGGAAGAACAATGCCACTTCCTGATTCGGCATCATGAATTTCATTACGCTTTCGAACCATTTTGGCATGTGCTCAAAGACCATCATTGGTTCTTCACCATATGCATAGCTCAGACCAAAATGAGCTGTTTGAGTCACTGCCTCCGCAGCTGTATCAGCTGCTCCGCTGGCTGCCGTTGTTGCTTCAGCTACTTCTGAAGCTCCGGATGTTACTTGTTCCTGAAGCCAAGGGAATGGGAAGACAACTTTGTCAGTAAACCATGATCCTTCACCAAACCAAGTACTTGGGTTCAGATAATCGCCGGTACCGACAATTTTTTTCATTGATTCCACCAGCCACATCATTCCGTAGAAAATACGCAGGGGAACACTCCATAAGACATTTCCATAACGTGAAGAATGTCCTCTGGTAACATTTCGATCATCTTTAATGTGGAAGAATTCATGCATCATATACTGGAACATGTAGTATCCTGAACGAATATCAAAGAAATACTTCAAGTTGACAATATGTTTCATGATGATAGCAAGGAAGCCGCTCAGATGAATCTTGTCAAAAAGATTCGCCACACCCCATTTTGCACCAATTGAAACCATGAAGCCTTGATAATTCCCTTTAAATTTATGTTTTTCTCCGCCTTTAATGCTTGCTACAATGTTTGCAGCAGCAGTATGACCAGTTTGTTCAGCAGCCTGAACGATTTGCGGTGTCGGAGTATCAGGGAATTCTTCGTAATACACCAAATCTCCAATGATATAAATATTTTTATCTTCGTATCCTTTTGCCTGCATGTATTCGTTAGCGATCAAACGATTTCCGCGGGCAGCTTCCAAACCGAAATCAGCAGCATCAGAAGTTGCTTTTACACCTGCTGTCCAAATCAGTGTGTGTGTTGGTACTTCTGAGCCGTCTTCTAATTTAATGTGATCTGCTGCAACTTCAACGATAGGAGAGCTTTTCAGTAGTTTTACCTGTTTTTTCTCCATGTAGCGTTCTGCCTTGGCTGCATCATTACGAGTCAGCATATTAAGGATAGTCGGCATTGCTTCAACTACCATTAAAGTAAATTCACTTGGATCAAGTTTTGAATCTTTTGCCAGACGATCTTTCCAGTCAATCAGCTCGCCAATCATTTCAATTCCTGTAAATCCTGAACCGCAGACAACAAAGGTCAGCATTGCTTTACGAACTTCAGAATCTGGTTCGATGGCAGCTTTTTCTACTGTTGCTTCAATATGTTCACGAATTTTCAAAGAGTCCTCAAATGACCACAGAGTAAAGCCGTTTTCTTTAACACCGGGAGTGCCAAAATCGTTTGGTTCTCCTCCCATACCGATAATCAGTTGATCGAACTCGTAAGATCCTAATTTTGTTTTGACAATTTTGTTGTCTTTATCAATTCCAGTGACTGTATCTGTAACTAGATGAACATTCTTTTTACGTGAGAATAACCGCTGCAAGTCGTATTGAATAGCTGTTGGTTCTACACGTCCTCCTGCTACTTCGTGCAATTCTGTCATCATAGTGTGGTAAGAATGACGATCGATCAATGTGATCTCAACATCGTCCTTTTTCAATTTTTTTGCTAAAAATTTAGTTGCTGAAACTCCAGCATAACCCGCACCTACAACGACAATTTTTTGCTTTGTCATTGATAATCCGCTCCTTAACCATAATAAAAGTATAATATTGATCATAATTTCGCAATCGTGTTTAATTATATAGCGACTTTAGTCATTTGTCTAATAACAATTCACAGATTTTGAGAAATAAGCGAATTTACATTAGAAACTTGTGAAAAACTGATAAATATTTGCTTTTATTTCGTCCGGATATTGACATAGATGGGGAATTAGTTAGAATGTTAATTAAATCACAATCTTTTGTTGTGACTAGTTTTTACAACTAGGAAAGTAGTATAAAAAATGAAAAGGTGGACCAAAAAATGAGAACAGCAAAATTTGTAAAAGGCTTTACAGCTATTGCATTGTCAACATTAGTATTGGCAGCTTGCGGATCAGACAATAAAGATACTGGAGCTTCATCATCAAGTACTGCAACATCAGAAACTTCGGCTGCAACTGAAGAATCCTCAACTGAAGCAGTGAAAGAGGCAGGAGCTGATTTACAGGATGGCACGTATAAATTAGAAGAAAAGAATTACTCTAATGGTTACCGTGTGTCTTTTGAAATTACTGTAAAAGATGGAAAAATTACAGAGTCTAACTATGACAACGTGAATGAAGACGGCAAATCAAAAGTTGATGATGCTGACTACAACAAAAATATGAAAGATAAAGCAGGTACAAACCCTGAAGAGTTTATTCCTAAATTTAATGAAGAGCTGGTTGCCAAACAATCTCCATCAAGTATTGATGTAGTATCAGGTGCAACGCATTCATTTGATTCATTCCAAAACTATGCACAACAATTGATTCAAGCAGCTCAGGCTGGAAATACAGATACAATTGAAATCGATAATGGTGCTGACCTTAAAGACGGCACATATACGTTGAAAGAAAAAAATAACTCTAATGGATACCATACAGAATTCTCTATGGTTGTAAAAGATGGGAAAATTACAGAGTCAAATTATGACAACGTAAATGACGATGGCGAATCTAAAAAAGATAATGCTGACTACAATGAAAGCATGAAAGAAAAAGCTGGTACTAATCCAGAAGCATTCATTCCTGCATTCAATGAGGCGTTTGTTAAAGCTATGGGTGAAGAGGATGGAACTCCTGCTGATATGGATGTAGTATCAGGCGCAACTCACAGCTATCACAGCTTTGTAATTTATGCTGAACAATTAATCAATGCTGCTGAAAAAGGCGACACTGCTGAAATCATCGTTGACAACATTGTAATGAAAAAATAATTTCTAAATGAGCAGCATACGATTCTGAGTTTGGGACAGAAATAAAGTTCCAAACTCTCTTCATATCTACACCCGAATAAACGGCGGTACAAAAGCAAAAATTCTTTTTGCGACGAGTAACCGCAGGAGCAACTCCTTCGGAATTAAGCCGAACGATCCTGAAAATATGAGTAGCTCCAGGGAGGTATCAATTCACAGCTAGTCATATTATGACTAGTGTTCCTTGACAATTTTCGGATATACCTTCTTAATTCTCGGAGCTGATCGTTTTTGTCCCGACCTCTTTCTTAACGGAAAAAGTCTGTTATAAAAAATGAACATAAAGTTTTATCGGATTCTTGATTACAAGATTCACATATAAATAGGAAGACTTTGGAAAAATGAAGACGGTGTGTTGTGATACAAGCTGTCTGCATGTGTTTGGTATACATATAAATAAAATAGAAAACTTTAGGTGGCTTCAATTTTGCTTTATGATTACATACTGCTGAACAGAAAATAGCAGTATTTTGTTGTTTTTGAAAAACGTGCAAAAATTAATATGATCAGCAGAGATAAATCAAACTGATTTTAGTAAGTATTACAAAGAAGATGAAACTGGAGCTGACAAAATAGGTAGTTGGGGGATATAGTTCAGAAACGGCTTCAGCTTGGAGGGGATCTCTCGTATCAGTGCAAGGTGAAAAAACATTTTTGTCAAAAAAATTATTTTACTAGTTAAATCAGAAACACTGCATTATACTTGAAGATGGTTTTAGTGTTAACTTATAGACAGTGTTATACAGGAGGCAGAGTGTATGAGAAACAAAAGATTATGGGCTGGTGTTGCTCTTGTTTTTTTATTAGTGATCGTTACAGGCTGTGGTACCGGTAAAAAAGAAGAAGCCAAGGTGAATAAAGAGCCTTATTCACAAAAGGAATTACTATTGGGCACCTATGTAGAGTTGAGAATTTATGATGATGGAAAAGAAGCTGTACTTGATGAGGCTTTTGATCGAATCAAGGAGCTCGGTGATAAAATTACAGTAAATGAGGAAGGTTCAGAGATTGATGAGGTCAATAAGAATGCAGGCGTTAAGCCGGTAAAAGTCTCTGATGATGTTTACAGTTTGTTAAAACGTGCGTATGAATACAGTGAAGATTCACAAGGCGGCTTTGACATGGCAATCGGTCCGATTACAGAACTGTGGCATATTGGCTTTGATGATGCCCGTAAACCCTCCCAGGATGAGATTGATGAGGCACTGAAATTTGTCGACTACCATAAAGTAATTTTGGATGATGAAGAAAAAACTGTTTATTTGGAAGAAAAAGGGATGGCACTTGATCTGGGTGCGATTGCTAAAGGATATATTACAGACGAAGTGGTTAAAGTCATGGAAGATAATGGTGTGACTACAGCTATTGTTGATTTAGGCGGAAATGTTTATGTTCTTGGGCACAGCCCAAGAGGTGAAGACGAGGATTGGACGGTTGGGATACAAGACCCGAATAAAGCTAGAAACACGGTAATTGGCACTGTAAAAGAGCGGAATATGACGTTAGTTACTTCCGGTATTTATGAAAGATATTTGAAAGTCAACGGAGAAACCTATCATCATTTATTTGATTCTGAAACAGGCTACCCCTTTGATAATGATATTGCAGGAGTCACTATTATCACTAAAAAATCAATTGATGGTGACGGTCTTTCTACAGCAGTCTTTTCAATGGGTGTGAAAAAGGGCTTGGAATACGTTGAAAGTTTGGAAGATGTAGATGCTGTTTTTGTTACAAAGGATGATAAGGTTTATATCAGCGAAGATATTGAAGGAAACTTTGAACTGGGAGAAGACTCAGGTTATACTATGGGGAACAATTTAGAACTAGAATAAGGAGCAGAAAAAATGTCGCTAAAAGTGTTTTTAGAAGTTGTGGAGATTCGCACAAAATTGGCCAGCTTATTTCCATTTGTAGTAGGTGTGTTGTTCTCAATTACTTATTTTCACCAGTTTTCGCTTATGCATACACTACTGTTTTTTGTAGGTATGATTGTTTTTGATATGGCTACAACAGCAATCAATAACTATATGGATTATCAGAAGGCAAAATCTGAGACTTATAAATACAAGCAAAATATTATCGGCAGATCAGGTATTTCTCCAACGCTGGTACGGAACATGATTTTCGGCATGATAGGCTTTGCAGCAGTTATTGGAGTGACACTGGCTGTTCAGACCGGCTGGATGCTTCTGATTATGGGCGGAATCTGCTGCTTAATAGGAATTTTCTATACTTTTGGACCTGTTCCATTATCTCGAATGCCGTTGGGGGAAATTTTCAGCGGCATAACAATGGGGTTAGGTATTTTTGCAATAGTAGTCTATTTAAACACAACGGAACATCCGCCTTTTTATCTGGCTGTGGATTTCGATAAAGGAACGTTTTCTCTGGACGGAAATTTCTGGCAGGTTCTGGCAATTGTTTGGGCCTCTTTGCCGTTAGTATTGACAATTGCGAATATTATGCTGGCAAATAATTTGAGGGATCTTGATACAGATATTGAAAATCATCGCTATACGCTGGTTTATTATATTGGCAGAAAGCAGGGAGCTTTATTGTTTCAGCTGCTGATGCTGTCCTGCTACGCAGTGATCTTGCTGGGGTTTGTTTTCGGAATTTTCCGTTGGCCGATTTTAATTGTTCTTGCCGCATTTCCAAAAATCCGCAAGAATCTGCTGCAGTTTCGAAAAGAACTGCCGGAGCCAAAAAGCTTCCGGCATTCCATCAATAATTTAATTATTTTTAACGGCAGCTATATCTTAGGATTGTTGTTGACAATTATACTTGAAAAAATCCAGAGCTGATTAATCAGCTCTGGATTTTTTTTAAACTTATTTCACCGGAAGAAAGAATTTTTTCAGAGCCGTCATGCAGCTGCACAATTAGTTCTCCTCGATTATTAATGGTTGCTGCATATCCCTGATATTCCTGATTGTTCTGAACAAACGTGACTTCCTTGCCAAGGACAAATGATTTTTTTCG
The DNA here is from genome assembly GCF_020567625.1 of Enterococcus sp. BWT-B8. Lineage (NCBI taxonomy): Bacteria > Bacillati > Bacillota > Bacilli > Lactobacillales > Enterococcaceae > Enterococcus > Enterococcus sp. BWT-B8. Next base: position 24,314 of record NZ_JAJDJV010000012.1, read on the forward strand.
GTAACGTTCCATATACTCAAGATTATCTTCGTTGAGTATGGTATAGAAATGGTTCCAGATTGCTGAAATTAGTTCATTTCTGGTAATTGTCGGCAGAGAACTGCTGAAGAGAGAGGTTGCTTTCTGTTGAATCTCTTCAGGGAATTCCTCCTGTCTGATGGAGAAATTAATACCCATTCCAATGATTATAGTAGTGATTTGACCAGATTCAACGTCACTAATTGCTTCGGAAAGAATGCCGCAGACTTTTTTTCCATTAATATATAGATCATTCACCCACTTTATTTCAGTGATCTGATCGGTCAGTTCCTCAATTGCTTCGGCAATGGCAACCGCCATAATTGTCGTATATTGAGCCATCTCTTCGAACACTTGATTTGGACGGAGAAGAATACTCATATAGATACCGCCGCCTTTTTTAGCGAAAAACGGTCGTCCGAACCGTCCTTTTGGTGCTTCCTGAGTGTCTGCGACGACCAAAGTATTGGCAGGTTCTCCCAGTATCGCTGATAGCTTGGCATCATCCATGGTGGAGGCTGATCCCTCCAGAATTTTGATGGAAAGCTTTGGCAGATCTGGTGCTAGATGAAGTTGAATTCCTTCAGCTGATAGAATATCAGAAGGCTGATACTGATAGCCTTTATTGGTACCGCTGTTGATGAGATGTCCTTCCTTTTTTAATTCATTTACGGCTTTCCATATAGCAGTTCTTGAAACAGACAGCTGCTGTGCCATCTCTTCTCCGGAGATGAAGTTAGGGGCTTTTTCCATCAGTAGTGTTAAAACATTGCTTCTTGTTGACATGGGTTTACCTCTCTATTCGATAAATGTATAGTTTATGCTTACAGATTATTTGAAATGTTCTTCCTGTTAATAATAGCATAGAAAACAATTGGAGATGGAGAAAAAAGAAGTAAAAATTCATTCCTTAGATGTATGTATCAGCTGTGCGGATTTGATATAATTTGGGCATGGATAAAAGAAATGAGGAAGAAGAAATGGAAAAAAAGCAATACATCTGTGAGAAATGCGGACACACACATTATGTTTCAGATCAGTTTCAGGCAACGGGAGGAAATTTTGCCAAGATTTTTGATGTTCAGAACAAGAAGTTTATCACAATCAGTTGTGCACAGTGCGGCTATACAGAACTATACAGAGGAGCAACATCCAGCGGTTGGGATATTTTGGATTTCCTGACGAATGGATGATAAAAGAAGAAGCAAAACCTGAAAAAAAGGCTTTGCTTCTTTTTAATATGTTTATCAAACCAACAGCAGCTGATCATCCTTTAATTCTGTTCCGCTGTTTTTATGGAACATGTCCATCAGCTCATTGACGGTCAAATCTTTTTTCTTTTCTTCGTCAATATCGACAACAATAGAACCCTGATGAAGCATAATTAGACGGTTGCCGTAACGAATAGCATCTTCCATGTTATGGGTAACCATGAAAGCAGTCAGCTGCTGTTCTTTAATCAATTTGTCAGTCAGCTCCATAACAGTAATCGAGGTTTTTGGATCTAGAGCTGCTGTGTGTTCATCCAGTAAAATCAATTCAGGACGAATAAGTGTAGCCATCAGCAAGGTAATTGCCTGACGCTGTCCGCCTGAAAGCAGTCCAATTTCAGCAGTCAGTCGATTTTCCAAATTAAGATTTAGTTTAGCCAGCTGCTCCTTAAAGAAATCTCTGTTGCTTTTACGAACGCCGCTGCCAAGTCCGCGCTTTTGTCCACGTTTCATTGCCAAAGCCATATTTTCTTCTACAGTTAACCGCACCGCTGTTCCCATCTTGGGATCTTGGAAGACTCGGCTGATTTCTCTGGAACGTACTACAACTTTTTGTTTGGTAATATTTTTTCCGTTCATTTCCATTCTTCCTTCTTCAATGGGAAGTGTTCCTGCAATGCTGTTAAGCAAGGTGGATTTTCCGGCGCCGTTTCCGCCGATAATCGTAATGAATTCGCCTTTGTTAATGGTTAAGTTAATCCCTTTCAGTACATGATTTTCATTGACAGTTCCCCGTTCAAAATACTGATGAAGGTTCTCGATGGTCAATACAGCTGACATTAGCGGACCCCTCTTTTCTTAGGTAATTTCAGTTTTTTCTGAATAAGCGGTGAAGATAGACAGATGACCAGAATAATAGCCGAAAACAGTTTAAGATCTGCTGCATCTACATTCAGTTCCAGCACGCAGGCTAGGATAAATCGGTACACAACTGCACCAATTACAATCGTAATCATGCGGAACATCAGCGGTTTGTTTTTGAATAACACTTCAGCAATAATAATTGAAGCCAGACCAATAACAATTGTACCGATTCCTGAGTTTAAGTCAGCAAAGTTGTTATTTTGCACTAGAAGAGCACCTGACATGGCAATACAGCCATTGGAAAGCATATAGCCGATAGTTTTCATCCGGTCCGTATTGATGCCGTTCGCCTGACTCATTTCAATATTGTCGCCGGTTGACCGTGTCGCCAATCCAATTTCAGTTTTAAAGAATAATGTCAGTAATGCTATAACCAGAATAACCACGATCAGTCCAACAAAAATGACACTGTAAACTTTATTCATGCCCATTGCCTGAGCCTGAGTGAAAATGGTCTGTGTACCCAGCAGTGAAATATTAGGCGCACCCATGATGCGGGAGTTAATACTGTAAAGTCCTGTCATCGTAATAATTCCGGCAAGCAATGCAGGAATTTTTAGTTTTGTGTGGAGAATGCCTGAAACAAAACCGGCTAATGCTCCTGAAATAAAAGCAAAGATAAGAGCTGTAACAGGGAGTACCAGCGGATGGCTCTCAAATACAGGCTGCAGGAAAGCAGGCCAAGAGTCCATGTCTTTTGTTAAGGTGACAGCAGCTGCTGCACCGCCTAAAGGAAAGCTTCCTTCCGTTGTTAAATCAGCGATGTCCAAAATACGGTAAGTAAGAAAAACACCGATTGCCAACAAAGACCACAAGAGTCCCTGAGCTGAGGAAGAAAGGAAAATAGTTATCAGATTGGATATCAAAAAAAATCAGCTTCTTTCAAGTAAATTGTGTAGGTGTATCGCCTGGAACCTGCAGAGGCTGCTTCATGTATATTACAGACGCTACAGGCTTCCGATTTTGTTATTATTTAGGTGCCTTAATACTGTCAGGGTCAATTCCCAGAGCTTTTGCCATCTCTTCGTTAATGACTAATTCCAGCTCAGATGCGCTTTCCACAGGCATGCTTGCAGGTTCAGCTTCGCCCTTTAGGATTTTAGCAGCCATTTCCCCTGTTTGTTTTCCGAGAGAACGGTAATCAATACCGATTGTTGCCAATCCGCCTTCAGTTACCTGGTCAGTAGATGCAGGAACGATCGGCACTTTTAATTCTTTTGCCACATCTCCGATTACTGCAGAAGCAGAGGCAAAGGTGTTATCTGTCGGGATATAAATGCCGTCAACATCTTTTGCCAGACTTGTTGTTACCTGCTGCACATCATTTGTAGAATTGGCAGTCAGAACTTTTGTTTTTACGCCGGCTTTAGTTAATGCTTCTTCGGCTAAATCTGCCTGAATTTTAGAGTTTGGTTCTCCCGCGTTATACATAATACCGATTGTTTCAGCATCAGGTACGATACTTAATAATAATTCGATCTGTTTATCGATAGAAACCATATCAGTTGTTCCAGTAACGTTGCCGCCGGGTTCTTCAAGTGAAGCGACTAATTTTGCATCCACTGGATCAGTAACAGCGGTGATGACCATTGGAATCTCTGTTGTTTCGTTTAATAATGATTGAGCTGCCGGAGTACCGATTCCCAATAATAAATCTGGGTTTCCTTTTACCAGTTTTTCACTCATGCTTTTCAGCTGAGCCTGATCATTTTGAGCATTGCTGTACTCAAATGTGATGTTTTCTCCTTCTGTATAACCGTTTTCCGCCAGCCCCTCCTTGAAGCCTTCATAAGCAGCATCTAAAGAGCCATGTTCTACGGGCTGCAAAACACCAACAGTAACAGTATCTTTATTTTCGCTGCTGCCTGATCCGGAATCTGTCGCACCGCTTCCGCAGGCTCCCAAGGTAAATGCCGCAGCTGTTAGTATACTTAAACCAATTAATTTCTTTTTCATTATTGTTCTCCTCCATTTTCTTTTATCTATCTGATAGAACAAAAAAATCCATTCAGACAACATTGCCTAAATGGATATAGATGATAAGAGTAAAAAGATACTTTTATAGTCTAGCCACTTAGAAATATCGTCTACGCGGCTGTTTGTTCAATACAAAGCGCTCTAGCCATCATAGATACAAAAACGAGTTTGCCGTTTGTATCCATGAAAGTATGAATACAAACCTATCTAAAATAGCTAAAGTAGTAACTATTCAATTGTGCGTGAACGGATAATTTATTCATAAAAAAGCTCCTTCGCAAGATTGAATTGTTTTTAGTATAAATAGAGATAAGGAAAAAGTCAACCGGTATTTAGAATTTTCTGACGATTGAGACAATTTTTTCCAAGACTTTTTAGCAAAGAAAAGAATAGTTTTGGATAAATGAGAAGTGACCGTTACAGACGAATGATTTCGTCTTATTATTCAAGGAACTATTCTAAGAAAATTACCATCCAGCTCTTGACTTTTACTATAGAAAGAAGTAGAATATGTAGATGCAAAAACTATCTATAAAAATGATAAGGCAGAAACGAAATATTGTCCGTTTCGGTTTTAAATAGGGAAACAAAAGTAGAAACACTTGATTTTTTTAATTATGTGTATGTTCTATTTTTGGTTTTTTTTTGCCTAAAAACCGCAAAAAATGCTTTTTGTTACGTAAAAACAATATTTGTAACGTAAATGAAATCATTTTGGGTAGAGTTTTGACAGACTTATATCTAGAGGGGTGAAGAGCTTGGCTGGACACGTAGTAAAATACGGAAAGCATCGCGAACGTAGAAGTTTCGCGCGTATCAGTGAAGTGTTGGAGTTACCAAATTTAATCGAGATCCAAACAGACTCTTATCAGTGGTTTTTAGATGAAGGGTTACGTGAAATGTTTGAGGATATTCTGCCAATTGAAGATTTTCAAGGAAATCTGTCCCTGGAATTTGTAGACTATGAATTGAAAGAACCTAAGTATACGGTAGAAGAAGCCCGTGCACATGATGCGAATTATTCTGCTCCGATACATGTTACACTGCGTTTGACAAATCGTGAGACTGGAGAAATTAAATCTCAGGAAGTTTTCTTTGGTGATTTTCCACTGATGACTGAGATGGGAACATTTATTATCAATGGTGCGGAACGAGTTATCGTTTCTCAGCTTGTGCGTTCTCCTGGTGTTTATTTCCATGGGAAAGTAGATAAGAACGGAAAAGAAGGCTTCGGTTCAACCGTTATTCCGAACCGCGGTGCATGGCTGGAAATGGAAACTGATGCGAAAGATATTTCGTATGTCCGAATCGACCGTACCCGTAAAATTCCTTTGACTGTTCTAGTTCGTGCGCTGGGCTTTGGTTCAGATGATACAATTTTTGAAATTTTTGGCGAAAGCGAAGGACTTAGGAATACAATTGAAAAAGATCTGCATAAAAATGCAAGTGATTCTCGTACAGAAGAAGGATTGAAAGATATCTACGAGCGTCTGCGTCCGGGCGAGCCTAAAACGGCTGACAGCTCACGTAATTTACTGACAGCTCGTTTCTTTGATCCAAAACGTTACGATCTTGCAAACGTGGGTCGTTACAAAGTAAATAAAAAACTGGATTTGAAAACACGTCTGCTGAATTTAACACTGGCAGAAACGCTGATTGATGCAGAAACTGGTGAAATCCTTGTTGAAAAAGGAACAGTTTTAACGCATCAGGTGATGGATACATTGGGTGAGCATATCGACAATGGGTTAAACAGTGTTACGTATTATCCAAGTGAAGATGGTGTTGTGACTGAGCCAATGACTGTTCAGGTAGTTAAGGTGCAGTCACCAAAAGATCCTGAGCGCATTGTAAATGTTATTGGCAACGGCTATCCGGGCGATAAAGTGAAAACCGTGCGTCCTGCTGATATCGTAGCATCTATGAGCTATTTCTTTAATTTGATGGAAGACATCGGTAATGTGGATGATATTGACCATTTGGGAAATCGTCGTATCCGTTCAGTCGGTGAGCTGTTACAGAATCAGTTCCGTATTGGTTTGGCTCGTATGGAGCGTGTGGTTCGAGAAAGAATGTCCATTCAGGATACAGAAACTCTGACACCGCAGCAGTTGATTAATATTCGTCCGGTAGTGGCAAGCATTAAAGAATTTTTCGGTTCTTCTCAGTTGTCGCAGTTTATGGATCAAACGAATCCATTAGGTGAGCTGACACATAAACGTCGTCTTTCTGCGTTGGGACCTGGCGGACTGACCCGGGATCGTGCCGGTTATGAAGTTCGGGACGTTCACTATTCCCACTATGGTCGTATGTGTCCGATTGAAACGCCGGAAGGTCCGAACATCGGCTTGATCAACAGTTTGTCAAGTTATGCCAAAGTGAACAAATTTGGTTTTATTGAAACACCCTATCGTCGTGTGGACCGGGCAACCAGTAAAGTAACCAGCGAAGTAGATTACTTAACTGCCGACACGGAAGACCATTACATTGTTGCTCAGGCAAACTCAAAACTGAATGATGACGGTACTTTTGCTGAAGAGCTGGTTATGGCTCGTCTGCAAAGTGAAAACCTGGAAGTTTCAGTTGACAAGGTCGATTACATGGATGTATCACCGAAACAGGTGGTTGCAGTAGCGACCGCATGTATTCCCTTCTTGGAAAATGATGACTCCAACCGTGCATTGATGGGTGCGAACATGCAGCGTCAGGCTGTTCCGCTGATTCAGCCTCGTTCTCCTTTTGTGGGAACCGGGATGGAATATAAAGCGGCTCATGACTCAGGTGCTGCGCTTCTGTGCAAACATGATGGCGTCGTTGAATATGTTGATGCTTCTGAAGTCCGTGTCCGTCGCGACAATGGTGCTTTGGATAAATATATGGTAACAAAATTCCGTCGTTCAAACTCTGGAACAAGCTACAACCAACGTCCAATTGTTACATTAGGTGAAAAGGTTGAGCAGGGGGATGTACTGGCAGATGGACCTTCAATGGAAGAAGGAGAAATGGCTCTAGGACAAAATGTACTGGTCGGCTTCATGACTTGGGAAGGATACAACTATGAAGATGCGATCATTATGAGTCGTCGTCTAGTGAAAGATGATGTCTATACCTCCATCCATATTGAAGAGTATGAATCAGAAGCCCGTGACACAAAATTAGGACCTGAAGAAATTACACGTGAAATTCCAAACGTCGGCGAGGATGCTTTAAAAGATCTTGATGAGATGGGAATTATCCGTATTGGTGCAGAAGTAAAAGATGGTGATCTGCTGGTTGGTAAAGTAACTCCTAAGGGTGTGACAGAGCTTTCTGCCGAAGAACGCCTGCTGCATGCCATCTTTGGAGAAAAAGCTCGTGAAGTTCGTGATACTTCATTACGTGTACCTCACGGCGGAGGCGGTATCGTTCATGATGTGAAAATCTTTACCCGCGAAGGCGGCGATGAGCTGTCTCCAGGTGTAAATATGCTGGTTCGTGTATATATCGTTCAAAAGCGTAAAATTCACGAAGGGGATAAAATGGCCGGACGTCACGGAAATAAAGGGGTTGTTTCCCGAATTATGCCGGAAGAAGATATGCCGTTCTTACCAGATGGGACACCAATTGATATCATGCTGAATCCATTAGGAGTTCCGTCACGGATGAATATCGGACAGGTTCTTGAACTTCACTTAGGTATGGCAGCCCGTCAATTAGGTATTCATGTTGCGACACCGGTATTTGATGGCGCAGATGATGATGATGTTTGGGACACTGTTCGTGAAGCCGGTATGGCGAGTGATGCAAAAACAATTCTTTACGATGGACGTACAGGTGAACCGTTTGATAACCGTATTTCTGTTGGGGTTATGTACATGATTAAATTGGCCCACATGGTTGATGACAAACTGCATGCTCGTTCAATTGGACCTTATTCACTGGTTACACAGCAGCCTCTTGGAGGTAAAGCTCAGTTTGGCGGACAGCGTTTCGGGGAAATGGAAGTATGGGCACTGGAAGCTTACGGTGCTGCTTATACACTTCAGGAAATACTGACATACAAATCAGATGATGTTGTAGGTCGTGTGAAAACATACGAAGCAATTGTTAAGGGTGAACCAATTCCAAAACCAGGCGTGCCGGAATCATTCCGTGTGCTTGTAAAAGAATTGCAGTCCCTTGGTCTGGATATGCGTGTTCTGGATATTGAAGAGCAGGAAATTGAATTGCGTGATATGGATGATGATGATGACGATTTGATCACTGTTGATGCACTGACCAAATTTGCTGAACAGCAGTCTGCAAAGCAATTGGAAAAAGAAGCAGCGGAAGCCAAAGCAGCCGCAGAAGCTGATGTTGTTCAGAGTATTGAAACGGCAGAAGACAGACAAGACTAAGAAGTCGGCAGAATTGCCGTGTGCTATCGGTAATGTCTGTTAGAGCTGTTTGATAAAAATAGTAGTAATAACCATTTGTTTGAGTAGTTTTTCAACTCAGACAATTAGCAGATAAATTTGGCATCCAGCTTTATAAACTGATTTTATGACAGTGATGATTCTGTCTAGTCTGGCTTTGTGAACAGGTTTCGTGATGACAGCCGACGGTTTCTACTGATAAAAATATCGGGGGAAGCGGTTGGACTGTCTCGGGAACTGAATGTGTCCGCTAAGCTTTTCATTGTCTAGCTTCACGAGTCAACTCAATCGACGATAATTCAAACAAACCTCATGATAAAGAGCATCATGTGTTTCGTTTGTTCTTATCGCTCATGAGTTAGACGACTCGTTCAGCTTTTCTTAATTAAGAAATGGAGGGAACCCCTTTTGATCGATGTAAATAAATTCGAGAGTATGCAGATCGGTTTAGCTTCACCTGAGAAGATCAGAAGCTGGTCGTATGGGGAAGTAAAGAAACCGGAAACGATTAACTATCGTACCCTGAAGCCTGAACGTGAAGGCTTGTTCTGTGAGCGTATTTTTGGTCCTACAAAAGACTGGGAATGTGCATGTGGTAAATATAAACGTATTCGTTACAAAGGAATTGTATGTGACCGATGCGGAGTAGAAGTAACCCGTTCTAAAGTTCGTCGTGAACGTATGGGACATATTGAATTAGCTGCACCTGTATCTCATATCTGGTATTTCAAAGGCATTCCTTCTCGTATGGGACTGGTTTTGGATATGAGTCCCCGGGCGTTGGAAGAAATTATTTATTTTGCTTCCTATGTTGTGATTGATGCCGGCGATACAGGTCTGGAAAAGAAACAGCTGCTGACTGAACGTGAATATCGTGAAAAACGCGATCAGTACGGACAGGGCTTTTCAGCTGCAATGGGTGCTGAAGCAATTAAACAACTACTTGACAGCGTGGATCCTGATGGCGAAGTAGCTAGTTTGAAAGAAGATTTGAAAACTGCACAGGGTCAAAAGAGAACTCGTGCTATTCGTCGCCTGGATATTTTGGAAGCTTTCCGTTCTTCAGGCAATCAGCCGAGTTGGATGGTAATGGATGTTATTCCAGTTATTCCTCCGGATCTGCGCCCGATGGTTCAATTAGAAGGCGGACGTTTTGCGACAAGTGACTTAAATGATTTATACCGTCGTGTAATCAACCGTAACAACCGTCTGAAACGTTTGCTTGATTTAAATGCACCAAGTATTATTGTTCAAAATGAAAAACGTATGCTGCAGGAAGCTGTGGATGCGTTGATTGATAACGGTCGTCGCGGGCGTCCGGTAACCGGTCCTGGTAACCGTCCGTTGAAGTCTCTTTCTCACATGCTGAAAGGGAAACAAGGTCGTTTCCGTCAGAACCTGCTGGGTAAACGTGTGGATTACTCTGGTCGTTCCGTTATCGTAGTAGGACCAAACTTGAAAATGTATCAGTGCGGTCTTCCGAAGGAAATGGCTATTGAGCTGTTCAAACCATTTGTGATGCGTGTTCTGGTACAGCGTGAGATCGCAACAAACATCAAGAATGCTAAACGTAAAATTGAACGCGGTGAGGATGAAGTATGGGATATCTTGGAAGAGGTTATTCAGGAGCATCCAGTATTACTGAACCGGGCACCTACATTGCACAGACTGGGAATTCAGGCGTTTGAGCCTGTTCTTGTTGAAGGACGTGCAATCCGTCTGCATCCATTGGTGTGTGAAGCATACAATGCCGATTTCGATGGAGACCAAATGGCGGTCCATGTACCTTTGAATGAAGAAGCACAGGCGGAAGCACGTATGCTGATGCTGGCGGCTCAAAATATCCTGAATCCGAAAGATGGTAAACCAGTTGTTACGCCTTCTCAGGACATGGTCTTGGGTAACTACTATCTGACGATGGAAGAAGAAGACCGTGAAGGTGAAGGAATGATCTTCCGTGATATGAATGAGGCTGTATTGGCTTGGCGAAATGGCTATGTCCATTTGCATTCACGTATCGGGGTTCAGACGACACTATTGGGTGACAAGCCATTTACAGACTGGCAAAAAGAACGTATTTTAATTACAACAGTCGGCAAAATTATCTTTAATGAAATTATGCCTGTTGAGTTTCCTTATTTGAATGAACCGACAGACTATAACCTAACTGTTCAAACACCTGATAAATATTTTGTTGAAGCAGGAACAGATATTCCGGCTTATATTAAAGAGCAGGAATTGGTTTTGCCGTTCAAAAAGAAAAATCTTGGAAATATCATTGCAGAAGTCTTTAAGAGATTCCATATTACAGAAACTTCTAAAATGCTTGACCGCATGAAAGATCTTGGATACAAGCACTCGACTCATGCTGGGATTACCGTAGGGATCGCAGATATCATGGTTCTTCATGAGAAACAAGCGATTATTGATGCAGCCCACAAACAAGTAGACACGATTACAAAACAATTCCGTCGTGGTCTGATTACAGATGATGAACGTTATGAACGTGTTATCAGTGTTTGGAATGGTGCTAAGGATGAAATTCAATTGAAATTGATTGAAAGTATGGATGCAAAGAATCCGATCTTCATGATGTCTGATTCAGGAGCCCGTGGTAATATTTCCAACTTTACCCAGCTTGCCGGAATGCGTGGATTGATGGCTGCGCCAAATGGACGAATCATGGAATTGCCAATCATTTCCAACTTCCGTGAAGGACTTTCTGTTTTGGAAATGTTTATCTCTACCCATGGGGCTCGTAAAGGAATGACCGATACAGCCTTGAAAACAGCCGATTCAGGCTACCTGACTCGTCGTCTGGTTGATGTGGCACAGGACGTAATCATTCGTGAAGATGACTGTGGAACCGACCGTGGACTTGAAATCGCAGCGATTAAAGAGGGCAATGAAATTATTGAGTCTTTGGAAGAGCGTCTGATTGGGCGTTATACTCGTAAAGCAGTTCACCATCCTGAAACAGGTCAGGTTGTGATTGGTGCAGACGAGTTGATTTCAGAAGATACTGCAAAGGAAATTGTCGATGCAGGAATTGAGAAAGTAACTATTCGTTCCGTATTTACATGTAATACGAAACATGGTGTATGTAAACACTGCTATGGTCGTAACCTTGCGACTGGTTCAGATGTTGAGGTTGGGGAAGCAGTTGGTACAATTGCGGCTCAGTCTATCGGAGAACCAGGTACGCAGTTGACTATGCGTACGTTCCATACCGGCGGGGTTGCCGGAGACGATATCACTCAGGGTCTTCCTCGGGTTCAGGAAATCTTTGAAGCGCGTAATCCGAAAGGTCAGGCAGTGATCACAGAAGTAACCGGTGAAGTCATCGATATTTCAGAAGATCCTGCAACTCGCCAAAAAGAAGTGACAATTAAAGGGAAAACAGATACACGTACGTATACAGTTCCTTATACTGCCAGAATGAAAGTGGCAGAAGGAGATACGATTCATCGTGGCGGACCTTTAACAGAAGGATCGATTGATCCGAAACAATTGCTGCAGGTACGTGATGTTCTGTCAGTGGAAAATTATCTGCTGCGTGAAGTCCAACGTGTCTACCGTATGCAGGGGGTTGAAATCGGCGACAAGCATATTGAAGTAATGGTACGTCAAATGCTGCGTAAAATCCGTGTAATGGATCCGGGTGATACAGAAATTCTTCCGGGAACATTGCTGGATATTGCTGAGTTTAAAGACCGCAACTATGATACTTTGGTAGCCGGCGGGGTTCCTGCAACAAGTCGTCCAGTATTACTGGGTATCACAAAAGCTTCTCTGGAAACAAACAGCTTCTTGTCAGCTGCTTCCTTCCAGGAAACAACACGTGTGTTAACAGATGCTGCCATTCGCGGTAAGAAAGATCCGCTTCTTGGGTTGAAAGAAAATGTTATCATTGGTAAAATCATTCCTGCTGGTACAGGTATGGCTCGTTACCGTAACATGGAACCGAAAGAAGTCAAAGTAGCTAGTGAAAATGTGTACAGTATCTCTGATATTGAGGCACAGATGGCTGCGGAAGATGCATTAAATGAACTTAACAAATAAGCCGGCATTATTAATTAGTGCTGACAGCTAAAATAAACACTGGAAGCCAGACAACAATAATCCGTTGTCTGGCTTCTTGCAATCAAATCCTAAATTAATCCTGATTGTAATATGTTTAAAAGTCTGGGACAGAAATAATCCTCAGACTCTTAACTTTTGGAAAGTCCAAATAAACTTTGGGATAGAAGCAAGAGGCTCCTTTGTACCTGCAGTTACTCGGTGCATACAAAGACTGCGACAAGTAATCGCAAGAGTAGTGTCTGTGTGCCTTAAGCAACCGCAGAGACAGCTTCTTCGACAATTTGAATGCTGCAATGAAATACTAGGGGAATTATACTTGATGAAAGATGAAACAGTTATCATATTAAGAGAAAGTACAAGCTCTTTGTTAGTGAAATTTTTCAAAACGGTATTTTATACTTAGAGAGCAAAACAGTGTCTTTCCTGATAAAAGACGATTATTATTAGGGGAAAAGGGGGAATAAAACAATGGAAGAGAAGTATGAAAAAGCGATTTTTGCCGGCGGCTGTTTCTGGTGTATGGTTCATCCGTTTGATGAGCAGCCGGGAGTCATTTCAGTTATCTCCGGTTATACTGGCGGGGATGTGGAGAATCCGACATACAGCCAGGTGACTACAGGAACTACAGGACATACAGAAGCTGTGGAAATTACATTTAATCCTTCTATTTTATCCTATAAAGAGCTGGTGGAAATTTATTGGAAGCAAACAGATCCGACTGATGCGCTGGGACAGTTTGCTGACCGTGGAGATTCTTACCGTCCGGTGATTTTCTATATGGATGATACACAGAAAGAGATTGCTGAAGCATCTAGAGCTGCTTTACAGACAAGCGGTCGTTTTTCAAAGCCTATTGTAACGGAAATTGAACCTGCACAGCCCTTCTATCCGGCTGAAGACTATCATCAGGATTATTACAGAAAAAACCGTATGCACTATAATTTATACCGAAGAGGCTCTGGACGTTCAAAATTTATAGCAGATAACTGGAAATAAATATTAGGTAAATATGAGTGTTTGTCCTGCTGTTTATTCGGGGTTAGGCACGAAGAGAGTTTGGAATTTTATTTCTGTCTCACTCTCTATCTTTATGAGAGTTTCAGATTTGTAAGAATGATATGTAAAAGGAGACCCCAAAAAAGAAAGGGAACAAATGGGATTTGTTTTATTTTTTTGTGATAAAAAAGAGGATAGACGAGCGCATAAATCAGAGCAGAGCTGCTGGCGATAAAAACAATAAATAAAATGACATTCATCCCCAGAAGAAGCCCCCAGCAAGATAGAAGCAGAATATCTCCGCCTCCGATAGCTTGATTGAATAATCTGTTAAGGATAGTCAAAAGGATAAAAATTATCAAACCAGTAAAATAGTAAAGAGGAAGTGAAAAGCAGAGATGCCATATAAACAGAATGAATGTCAGGAAGAGCAGCAGTTTAGGTTCTACAATCAGATAAAAAATATCTGTCAAAGAAAGTAAGCCTCCCATACTCAGGAGTAAAAATGAATGAAAGGGAGCGGCATACACTCCCTCAAAAAAGCAGAGAACACAAATCATACCGCCTGCGAGTTCACTGAGTAAATAAATAAAAGGGATTTTTTTAGAGCAGTATCTGCACTGAAACCGTTGAAAAGTAATCGAAAGCAGCGGAACCATCTCAAAGAAACGCAGCTTTTGAAAACAATGAGAACAGTGAGACGTGGGAAAAAGAATGGACTCGCCTCTGGGAATACGCTCTGCGGCCAAACAATAGAATGATCCCAGACAAGTTCCAAGAATAAACAGCAGGATGGTTGACATGTTGTTCTCTCCTTTCAAAATAATATACGCAAAAATAAAGAAAGTTTTTATTTCAGCTAGACTTTTTTTGTTCTTTTAGGAATAATAGAACTAGGGCCTGTCTGAAAACTATGGAGGAAACGAGTTGCCAATGTTTTTCTAAGTAGATACAAGGATTTTCTGCTAATATAGGAACTTTTAGTAGGCTGGCATGTGAAAATTTGATGGAAAGAACAATATGCACAGTTTCAATAAGGATTTCTTAAAAAAATAATTCTGTTTACTTTGATGGAGATGTAGAAAGAAACGCTGTTATAGGCTGCCTAAGCGAAGCTTTATGACGTCAAACATCATAAAAATAACGAAAGTACTCGCCACTGGAGTTTTCAGACAGGCTCAAGAGTATAAAACATAAAAGTAAAGACGCATTCAATGCGATGATGGGGGAAGTACATATGAGAAAAGCAATGGTGATATTGCTGGTAGTAGTCGGTATTTTTCTAACTGGCTGTAATAAAGCGATTCCGGCCGAAGAAGCAGGAGAATTACTGATCGATCGATTAATTTATCAGGAGCGTGTTGATGAATTTGCTTCAGCTTTCAGAGATGGTGAGCAGTCAGGCAGGAAACTGGATGCAGTCAGTGATGATTTTGAAGACAATTTTATTTCAGGATTATCTGCAACAGGAGCAAGTGTACCTGAAGCCGAAGCAGGCGAGTTGACGCAGGAATTGCTGAATCAGATGAGGAATAAAACCAGTTATAAAATTGTAGGTATTGATGAAAAAAAAAATGGTGCAACAATCAGTTACTTCATAACAGGTCTGGATTTAGTTAATGCAATGAAAGAAATGACCAGAACATTGGTTAAGGATTCTATAGAAAATGCAGAGAAGGAATTAACGGATCAGGAGATACTTGAGTCTACCATTACAATTTTAACTGAGCGGATTAAGGTTATAAAAATTGAAAATGAGACAATTGAACTGTCTATTAAACTGGAAAAAGAAAACGGGAAGTGGTTTATCCCAACGGATCAGGAAGAGGCTGTCTCTAATTTGTTTATGGCCTTTATTTCCGGAACACAGGATGATGAAGAACTAGATGAAGCGCTAAATGAAGTGGTCGATGAAGTGATGAATGAAATGCTGGATTCTTTATACAGTCAGCCTGCACTGGATGAAAATCTTACAGATGATGAGCTTCAGCAGGCAGTTGATGATCTGCTGAATGATATAGAAGGCAGCTCCACAGAACAAAATACTAGTGATTCTGAATAAAATATAATTATTATTAAAAAAGAAATATTCTAAAATTGAGAGATTTTATTGTACTTTTCTTTCATTTCATAATACAATCATAGTGTAGACTAAATTTTAGGAGGATGTATAATAATGAAATTTGAACAGACAAAAGAAGTTTTGAATCAGTTGGTAGCAGACTTGAGCCAGTTTTCAGTGGTTATCCATCAGGCACACTGGTATATGCGCGGACCTGAGTTCCTGACACTGCATCCATTAATGGACGATTACATGGATGAAATCAATGATCAGCTGGATGTTATCTCAGAGCGTTTAATCACATTGGATGGTTCTCCGTATTCAACATTAAGAGAATTTGCTGACCATACCGGTATTGAAGATGAAATCGGAAGTTATGATCGTACTATTCCAGAACGTATGGAAAAACTGGTGGAGGGCTACCGTTATTTAGCTGACCTGTACCAAAAAGGGATTGATGTTTCCGGTGATGAAGGTGATGACTCTACTCAGGATATCTTTATTGCCAATAAAACAGATATCGAAAAGAAAATCTGGATGCTGCAGGCTAAATTAGGCAAAGCACCTGGAATTGATGCCGATACACGTACAAAAACAAGATAATCAGCAGAATAATTAATCGTCCCGGAACGAACTGAGCAGCAGTTGTCGTTCCGGGACGATTTTTTAGAGATTCAGATTATTTAGCTAAGCAAAGCGAGATACTTTTATCCTACGTATTGCTGTCTGAGAGTTCTTTCAGAGCGTGATTTACAGCTTTCCGTACTTGTTCAAAGCCAGTTCCACCCAAAGAATTTCTACGTTTTACTGCTGTTCGGGAAGCCAAAGCATCATAAATGTCTGCCTCAATTAATGGGGTAACGTTCTGATACTCTTCTAGTGGTATGTCTTGTAAGTAGATGCCTTGTTTTGTGCATTGGAGAACCAGTTTGCCGACTATTTCATGTGCCTGACGGAAAGGCATTCCTTTGCCGGCAAGATAGTCAGCCAGCTCAGTGGCATTGGAAAAGTCTTTTTCAGTTGATTTCTCCATAATATCTGTATTGATTTTCATGTTTTGAATCATTCCGGCCATTATTTCCAGACTGGTTAAAATGGTATGAGCGGTATCAAACATTCCTTCTTTATCTTCCTGCAGATCTTTATTGTAAGCCAGAGGCAACCCCTTCAGGACGGTTAGCAGACCGAATAGATTTCCAAATACCCGCCCAGATTTTCCGCGGATTAATTCCGCCATATCCGGATTTTTCTTTTGAGGCATGATGGAACTTCCTGTAGAGAAAGTATCTGTCAGTTCGATAAATTGAAATTCATGACTGCACCATAAAATCAGCTCCTCGCAAAAACGTGAAAGATGCATCATCATAATCGAGCTGTTGCTTAAAAACTCCAAAATAAAATCCCGATCACTTACACCATCCAAGCTATTTTCATAGATGGCAGAAAAGCCTAGTTCTTTAGCTGAATACTCCCGATCAATCGGAAATGTTGTTCCAGCCAAAGCGGCACATCCTAATGGAGAAATGTCGATTCTTTTAAGGCTTTCTTCAAACCGTTCCTGATCCCGTTTTAACATGCCATAATAAGCCATTAGATGATGGGCAAAAGAAATAGGCTGTGCGTGTTGTAAGTGAGTATAACCAGGCATAATTGTCTCGATGTGCGCCTCTGCTGTTTTTACCAGCACCTTTCGGAAAGTTCGGATTTTTTTGATGGTTTCCTGAACAATATCTTTTAAGTACAAATGCATATCTGTAGCAACTTGATCATTTCGACTTCTGCCTGTATGTAGTTTACCGGCAACTGCACCAATCTCCTCATGAAGAAAGGTTTCGATATTTAAATGAATGTCCTCGTTTTCAATACTGAATTGCAAGTCACCCTCTGTCAGTTTTTTTTGAACAGCAAGCAGCCCTGTTTGTATATCAGTTGTTTCCTGCTCGGTGAGAATTCCTGTATGGCCCAGCATCTTTACATGTGCCAGACTACCTAGGATATCCTGTTTTGCCAAAGCCTGATCAAAGGAGATGGATGCGCCGAATTCATCGATCCAATTTTCACTTTGACCTTCGAATCTTCCGCCCCATAATTTTGTCATAATGGTCACCTCTGTAGTTAATCAATTTTTTTCAATAAATGAAAGAAGCGGTTTATCTTCGGATTGTAGATAAACCGTCTGCTTATCCTGAAAGCAAAACTGGAGCATCATGCTTTAGTTTAAAGTATATAATCATGCTGCTGTTTGACACTAATGTAATCAGTCAAAAAAGCTGAACATGATTATGAATAAAACTTCTTGCAGGACTCATTATTTTTATTCCACAGAATGAAAAGGAGCCTCTCTGAATGCAAGTATCGAAAAGATATGTTGGATAACATTATTTACAGCGCACTGCAAAGGTTACCTCGCCGAATAAATCTTATTCTTCTTTTTGCAGTTTTGCCTGTACCTCTGCATTTACTTTTGTTGGCAGACCCCATAGCTTGATAAATCCTACAGCAGCATCCTGATCAAAGGTATCTGCGGAAGTATAGGTTGCCAATTCTTCGTTGTATAAGCTGTTTGCAGATTTTCTTCCCTCGACGATTGCATGTCCCTTGAAAAGCCTAATGCGGACAACACCATTAACATACTTTTGTGTCTCTTTTAGGAAAGCAATCAATGCATCTGTTAATGGATTGAACCAAAGACCATCATAAATAACTTGTGATAGTTGATTCTCGATGATTGGTTTAAAATGAGCAACCTCACGAACAAATGTCAGATCTTCCAATTCTTTATGAGCAGTCATTAAAGTAATTGCTGCAGGACATTCATATACTTCTCGGGATTTGATTCCTACCAGACGATTTTCCACGTGATCAATACGACCGATTCCATGTTTTCCGGCTAACTCATTCAAATGTAAAATCAGCTCTGATAAAAGCATATTTTCACCATTAATTGCTGTAGGTACACCTTTAGCGAAAGTAATTTCAATAATATCAGCCTGATCGGGTGCATTTTCCAGACTGGCAGTCAGCTCGTAGGCTCCTTCAGGCGGTGTTGCCCAGGGATCTTCCAGTATGCCGCATTCATTTGCCCGTCCCCAAAGATTTTGATCGACAGAATAGGGGTTGTCTAAATCAGCTGGAATAGGAACCCCTTTTTCTTTTGCATAATTAATTTCTTCTTCTCTTGACCATTTCCATTCCCGAACAGGAGCAATTACTTTTAGTTTGGGGTCCAGCGCATTGATTGCAACTTCAAAACGAACCTGATCATTTCCTTTTCCTGTACAACCGTGAGCAATAGTCGTTGCCCCTGTTTCATGAGCCAGCTCAACCAGTTTTTTTGCAATGAGCGGTCTGGACAGAGCGGATACCAATGGATAAGATTGTTCATAAAAAGTGTGTCCTTGTAACGCAACTAAAACAAACTCTTGAGAAAACTCTTCTTTTGCATCAATGGTATAGGAAGCAGAAGCCCCCAATTTTACTGCTTTATCTTTAATAAAGTCCAAATCCTTTTTTTCGCCTACATCCAGGCAGCAGGCAATGACATCATATCCTTCGTCCACCAACCATTTCACTGCAACGGAAGTATCCAATCCTCCAGAATATGCTAATATTACCTTTTCTTTCATCTAAAACGACTCCTTTATTAATATCAAAATGAATTGTTTTTATCATATCAGATTAAAATTCAAAAATCAACAATTTTATATAATAAATATGCAATAAAATGCTCGAAAACAATAAAATATGCATTTTATATCAGTGGTTGAAAAAATAAAGGATTTTTTCTCCGTAATGTTTAGAAATACCAAGACTTAAGTGGAGACAGATTTTATTTACATAGAATGAAGTGCATTTTTCTTGAAAATCAGCTGGATTACTCTTTTTCTATCCGCTGAAAATGTTGATATGTCAACATGCTTAGAAAGTTTGCGTGATGATCATCCATTTGCTTATTTTCTTTTCTTGTGAAAATGGTATGCTTTTTCTATAGTGAAAACAGAAGGAGAAAAGAATGGATTTAGGAAACCGATTAAAGGAAAAGAGAGCAGCATACAATTTTACACAGCAGGAACTGGCAGACAAAATGCATGTCTCCAGACAGACGATTTCTAACTGGGAAGTAGGTCGGAGTTATCCGGATATTGAAAGCCTGATTCAGCTGAGTGAATTGTTTTCTATCTCTTTGGATGCATTATTGAAGGGAGATAAAAAAATGGTTACTAGTTTAAAGAGAAAAAACATATGGGAAGTCCTGTATATGGTTGTAATCAGTTCATTGGCAATCAGCAGCATTATTTGTGCGGGGCTTGATTTTATTTATACTCAGGAACTGACATGGTCTCTCATTGTTTTCAGCGGATGCTTAATTGTCGGAGGAGTTGCAACGGTGCTAAGATATGCAGGAGAAAACCGACTGATTAAATGCGGCGGCATCGTAACTGTTTTGATTGTACCGCTGCTGCTGGCAATCGCAGGAATTAACCCTCATATAGATCTGACTCAATTATTTAGAGTCACAGCTGTTTGGGTAGTTTATGTATGGATACTGATTGCTTTGTGGAAATACACGTCCATAGGCTTTTGGTGGTTAATTAGTGCTGTACGGTTGTTAAGCTTTGCCGGAGAATACGGAATGCTTTTATTAATTAAGGACAGTTTGACACTTGTTGAATTTCTGATGAGTAATATCGTTGAAATTGCTTTATTTGGTCTTTGTGCTGTTTGCGGGCTGATAAAAGTTGATGGTGGAAGAATGGATAAAGCTTTGAGAGAATATAGGTACCGGCATTAAATATACCAGCGGAAAATACGAGTTTTGTCTATCCAATTGCTTGAAAAGAAATCAACAGCTAGCTGAAAAATAGCATGTTGGTTTCTTTTTGTGCTGGATATACGCTTTGGTGAAAAGTTAACCTTCTTTGTATAGAAGAAACTTCAAGTGAAAAATACAAATGCCGAATAATAGTTTCTCTGCATTTTTTTTGCCTTCTAAGAATATGTTATACTTTTATACGAATGTGGTAAGAAATGATTGAATCCAAGATAAAAGCAACGGAATACTGTAAAAATGAGAATAAGTTTTGCTGCAGCATACATTTATTTGTTGATTAATCGCTGGTAAGGCTAGCTGTATTGAAAAAGTGATTGCAGAAAAGAAATGGAGTGCAAGTTAAATGTTTATAAAAAAAGATTTTACTGTTTTTGAAGTTGAAGGTCTGGATGAAAGAATGGTTGAGATTCGCAGTCGGATACAACCGAAATTCCAGAAGCTGGATGACTACTTTGCTGCTGAGCTGGGAAAAGATCTGGATACAACATTTTATGTTCATATTGCACAGCATCGTCGTCGGACGGCATATGCACCTGAAAATACATGGTCTGCGCTCAGCCGGAAAAAAAGAGGCTATAAAATGGAGCCGCATTTTCAGCTGGGTATATGGCCGGATTATTTATTTATGTGGTTGTCTCTGATTGACAATCCGAAAAATGAGCAACAGATTGCTCAGGCATTTTTAGATAGTTCGAAGTTGTTTGATCTGCTGCCGGATGATTTTTATATTTCATTGGATCATACACAGCCGAATGTCGAAAAGCTAGGAGAAGCTGATCTGGAAAAAGGGCTGGTTCGGTTTAGGGACGTAAAAAAGGGCGAATTTCAAATTGGGCGAATTATCAGGAAGGATGATCCTCTGTTGAAATCTCCAAAGGAAGCACAGAGGTACATGCTTGAGACCTATAAAAAGCTGCTGCCGTTGTACCAGCTTGCTATGGAACAACATTGCAAATGAAAAAGCACTTAAAGATGAGACAAGATAACGAGTCTGTGAAAACCCAGGTTTAGATAGTTATAACGCAGACTGGTTATTGTTGATTCTAGTTAAACTGTTTTGTTGGAAAAACCAGCTTTTAGCTGAGCTGTCTTGTATCTTTACAAGGGGTTGACATGACATAAAAGAAGAAGCACAAAGAAATCTACTGTTTGATTTCTTTGTGCTTCTTCTGGATTAGTCACTGGTTATTGCAGCCCAATTTTATTTAATGGAAAGAAACGGAAGAAAATTACACCTTTAATATCATCCTGATCAACAAAGCCGAAATAACGGCTGTCGTCAGCGATCTGACGGTTGTCACCTAGAACAAAATATTTTCCTTCAGTAACAGTGCTTGTTTGGGTTGCTGTCAGAGTTTCCAAAGAAAAATCTGGAGTTAATGCTTCTTCGTCAGGCATATCTACCTTAAATTCGTCTAAATAATCTTCATCATAAGCTTTATCATTGATATATAACTGATCATTTTCATAACGAATTGTATCACCGGGAAGACCGATCACTCTTTTTACCAGCATTTTTCCATTTCTGGGACTGATGAATGTCACATTATCAAAACGGCTGGGCTCGACAAATGTCATCTGCCAAAGACGATCTGATTCATGATAAGTGGGCTCCATTGAATTTCCCAACACTTCGACTGGATTAAAAATAAATATTCTTAAAAGGAAAACGAGACCGAATAGGACTACGAGTTCTATTATAGTACGCAATATTTTATGCTTCTTCACTACTATCCCTCCATGCTTTTCCTCTTAAGTATACCCTCTTTTTTACTATCTGTGAACCGATTTTTCAGAATTCAGCATGGCAGCCGGTAATCTGTTTCGTATTAAAATACCAAGATAGGCTGCAAGTACAGCTTTTATTATCCCTGGAATAATAAAAGGGATAAAGCCGCCTTGAAAGGCTGGAAGCCAGTCTGTTCCTCCATATATTTTCAGCCATAATGTACCGAAAATAAGTGTGACCATAGCCCCGATAATATTTCCTAAAACTGCCCACGTATAATTGAAGGACTTGCGTTCCATCACTGTTCCTGTAATAAGACCATTGAAAATAAAACCAATTAAATAGCCTCCTGTAGGACCAAGTAATGCTGCAACACCGGATTTCATTCCAGCAAAAACAGGCAAACCGATTAAGCCTAGGAGCAAATAGATTAAAATAGCGTAGGTGCCAACACGTCGACCTAAAACGGTTACTGCCAAACCTACTGCTAATGTTTGCCCTGTAAGAGGAATAAGACCTGTTGGAATAGTTAGTTGTGAAAATATAGCGATAATAGCAGCGAACTCTGCAGCCAGAATCATGGAACGTAAAGAAGAATTCATAATACACCTCATCGTCAACTTATTTTTTATATTGGTTAACGAAAATTATATAGGAAAGTTAGAATAATGTAAAGCCCAATCTTGTAAAAGAAATAAACTGGTTTTTTAAGGTGAATAATTATCCCATTGTATTGAATAGATAATTTTAACGGAAGAGAAGGAGAAAGAGGGAGCGACATGCGTTTAGTATGGAATGAAATTGTTCATTATAAACTAAGATGCAGCTTGATTGTTAAAGTGATATTTTTAATAGACTATCTGGTGTCCTTTTTAACCGAATCGGCTTATGGACTTACTCAGGACTATTGAATGGTACTTGATAAAAGGGTGAGTGAAGGCAATAGCGTTTAAACAAGCCGGAAAAAGCTTTTTAGATGGAGATGCTGCAGTTACAGCATTGAAAAAGACAGAGTTTTTTCTGGAAAAAAGGAAATTTACTGCAGTGATTGGTCTAAGCGGCTGAAGCCGGTTGATAAAGTAAAAAGGAAAGAGGCGGCAACAAGGAGATTCAGGAATTGCTGGATCAGCTGGGAGTAGGTAATTTGGGAAATGAATATCCTGACGAAATGAAATAGCTGGCGAAGGGCATCTACGGAGGACAATTGCAATAGCCCTTTATAACGTCCCTTTGATTGTTTTGGCGGATAAACCAACCGTCAATCTTGATTCTGAAAAGGTGCTTGAAATTATCAAAATTCTTGCAAAGGAAAAAATAAAGCAACAATTATAGTTACCCATGACGATCTGCTTGAACAGCGTGATCAATTCGTTGTAATAAAGGCTGGTGTCCTGTCAGCGTGCAATGAATAAACACTGAAAAAGAGATATAAAAAATAGACGTGTGCAGGGACAGCGGTAAATGGTTGTGGTCTTCTCTGCATGTGTCTATAAATTTTTTACTAAAAAATTATTCTCAGTACTTGCTTCCAACCGTCCATTTAAAAGAGCAGTATTGATGGCAGCTACGCTGAGTAAATGGATTGCTGAAAAAAGAATTTGGGTATCTGTCAGGCTGTTTACCTGAAGCAGTTGGGTCGCCTGACTCGTATCTTTCAGAGATCTTCAGAGAATTAAAATGACTGTATCTTCTAAATGTTTTAAATGCTGAACGTTTGCTTGAAGCAACTCATCTGTCAGTAGACCTGTTTGCTTTTTTGAAGCAATGCACAAATTTTTTTCATTCTGCAGCTCTTTATATATTAGGCGAAAATAAGCGATTTCAGCTTGGAAAACGGTAGCCAGCCGATTGTCCCGTGTTGATCTTTTACCAGCGCCCATTCATAAACAACTTCGATTAATTCGACGATACTGTTTTCTGTTGCTATCAGCTCTGTCGGGTTATATTCTCTGGTTAAAGTATCACCATCAATATAGTCCACAGGGAAATATGTATCATAGCCTTCAATTGTTCCACCTGTCCAATTATGATAATGCTCGCAGAGTGTAAGGTTTGTCACTATGGTTCCTTCCGAAAATGTCGGGAATACCCCTTCTCCCAAGTGCCTTTCAGTGACCACCAGTTTCATATAATCCTCTCCTGTCTGTTTTTACATTCATTACCATTATAGGAACGTACGTTCTTTCTGTAAAGGTCTTTAGAATAAAAAATTCAAAAAATGAATAGAAAGTTATCTTAAATGGAAGAAGCTATCCTTTATTTTGGGATGTCTAAGGCTTTATGGAATATTTCTACTCGATATTTTAATGTGTGTCCTTTCGGTGTGTAATGAATAAAAAAACAGAAATAGAGGATTTTGTAATGAAAATAAGTGTAACCATGCTGGCTGCTGGATTTGGTTTGATGGTATATGGCGGATCAGCGGAAGTGCAGGGACGGAATGTTCAGCTACCTAATTTAACTTTAAATAATTACCTGAATCATAAGCTGTTGGAAGCATTTGTACGGAAAATCCGGAAGAAGACGGACGATATGGCAAGGTTCTAAACTATCTTTTCAATCAAGAGCTTACATTATTTGAGGTGAATACAAGCATTTATGATTTTGCCGGTCTGGAAGGTATACAGTATCTTCAGACTAACAAGAAAAACCTTGCCAAAACGGCAAGGTTTTTTGAATATTGTAAGATATTATAGAACTTGGTTGTAGAATTCAACGACAAGTGCTTCGTCGATTTCAGGATAAAGCTCTTCACGTTCTGGTAAACGAGTTAGGCTTCCTTCTAATTTTTCAGTATCGAAGCTCACAAATGCCGGACGGCCAAGAGTTGCTTCTACTGCTTCTTTAATTGCTGTATTGCTTTGAGATTTTTCACGGATAGAAATCACTTGACCCACTTCAACGTGGTAAGAAGGGATGTCTACACGTTTGCCATCCACTAAAACGTGACCATGATTTACTAACTGACGTGCTTGACGACGAGTAGTTGCAAGACCAAGACGGTAAACAACATTGTCTAAACGTTGTTCTAACAGGATCATGAAGTTAACCCCGTGCTTACCTTCTTTAATTTTGCTTGCTTTAACGAAAAGTGTACGGAATTGACGTTCGTTCATACCATACATATGACGCAGTTTTTGTTTTTCAGTTAATTGCATACCATATTCAGATACTTTTCCACGGCTGTTTGGTCCGTGTTGACCTGGTTTGTAAGGGCGGCGTGCCAATTCTTTACCAGTTCCTGATAGAGAAATACCTAAACGGCGAGAGATTTTCCAAGATGGTCCAGTATAACGTGACATTAAAAATTCCTCCAATAAATAATTTTTTTGGAGTAAAATAATCTTCTGAAAAATTCATATTCGTTCAGTTCATTCTTCAACCTTCACCTTTGCAGCCGCGGTTACGCAGTTGAACCCAGATCTACTGATCAAAATCATTAATGATGATTTGAGGCAACGAACTGTTGACGAACTATTATCCTTCTGCTGCATTATTTTACACGAATGATATTATACCTCAATAAAACCTGCTGCGTCAATGATTATCAACAGATTAGAAAGAAACTAGACAGAAAGAATGGCTAATTTATGAAATAAATCCACAAAAATCACTGGACAAATGGTTTCTATGTAATTAAAATGGGAGAGGATATTCTGAAAAGAATGATTGAAAATTATTTGAAAAGGAGCAGTAAATTGATGAAACCTGTATCTCCATTATTTGAACAGATCGATAAATCCATCAGTAAAAAAATGAACTTATTTGAAAACAGTTTCGTTCGTTATGCGTTTCGGGCAGTCCTTGCGTGTATGTTTTTATCTCTTGGAACAGCTGTAGCATTTGCTATCGCGATGAAAGGCGAGGATATTGCACACGGCTTGGGGAAAATTTTGTACGCATTTATGTTTAGCTGGTCTTTAGTAATGATACTTTATATGAATGCTGAACTTGGGACATCAAATATGCTGTATATGACTGTTGGTGTTTATCGTAAAAAAATCAATGTTTCATTTGCTGCAAAAATTTTATTTACTTGTATTTTCTTTAATTTAGTTGGAGGGGTAATTTTTGGTTTCTTAGTCTCTCAAACAGTTCCTTTTCAAGAGTTAGCGCCAGATAATTATATGCTGACTTCGATTTCCGGAAAATTAACTAAGGGTACAATGCAAATTTTAGTAGAAGGTATGTTTGCGAATATTGTGGTCAACACGGCAGTCTTGGTTAGCATGCGTATGAAAGATGATGCAGGTAAAATCGGCGCAATTATCTTCCTGATATTTATTTTTGCTTTCTTGGGATATGAACACGTTATCGCCAATTTCCCTGCGTTCACATTAGCGTACTTTGCTTCTCATGGAACGATGGCGGCGATGACTGTCGGAAATGTTGCGCATAATCTGTTTTTTGCCTTGATTGGGAACTTTATCGGCGGCGGTCTGGTTATGGGACTTGGCTATGCATGGCTGAACGATGTAGATACAAAATATTTAGATTAAAATAGAATGAAAGCTGGAGCTGAGATGAATTTTTGCTTCGGCTTTTTGTGTATTTTCTTGATATTTTGGGAATTTTAATGGTTAAAGGACAATCTGAATGAAATCCGTATAATTGATAAACAGTCTTTAATATGCTAAAAATGATGAGAGGCACCAGGCGAAATTGTTGGAGCTTTTAAGGATTAAAAATGAAAGAAAGCAGGCGGGACTAAAACTCCATGAAGAGAAAACTTTTTGCATTTGATATTGACGGGACGTTGTTGGGAACAGACAAGCAGGCGCTGGACAGTACAAGGGAGGCTTTGCACCAGCTTAGAAAACAGGGGCATTTAGTGACAATAGCCACTGGAAGAAGCCGATACATGGCACAGAAGGTTATTCTTGATTTAGAATTTCCTAACTATATTCTTTGTAATGGAGCAGCTGCTTTTTTAGATCATGAACAATACTATCAAAATCTGTTGGATGAAGAAGAACTGGTTCGTTTTTCGAAGGAACTGGAAGAGCAGGAATTAGGTTTAGCATATGTTGGGCTGGATGCAGTGAAAAAGACCAACAGTCATCGGCCGCAACAAGTTGTTGAAGCGATGCGCTCCATTGATTTTCATGATCTGGATTTTGATGAGCATTTTAATCAGTCGGCAGATATTTATCAGGCGCTTGCATTTTATGATCAATCATTGGAAGGCTCGTTTGAAGAGCTGTTTCCAAAGTTTCGTTTTGTCCGCTGGCATCCTGAGAGTGTAGATATTCTTCCACAAAACGGCTCTAAAGCAGCAACAATTCTAAACCTTGCTGAACGGGTAGGGATCGAACGAGAAGATGTTATCGCATTTGGAGATGGCGATAATGATCGGGAAATGCTGCGGGAAGCGGGAATTGGTGTAGCAATGGGAAATGCTGAAGCGCATATACAGCAGGAAGCAAAAATGGTCACAGATACCAATGATCAGGACGGCATCTGGAAAGCCTTGAAAGAATTGAAATTTGTCTAGTGTATGTCTGAAAACTCAAGCAGCGAATATTTTGATGATTTTTATAGGACTCCTCGTCATAAATACTCGCTTATGAACCACATCACATAAGCTGTGTTTTCTTGCTTGATTTTAATAAAAATCATTGGAAAATTCGAAGCCCACTAACTTTTCAGACACGCCCTAGTAATTATCGAATATAAAAGAATATTATGAATACAGATACTTTATCAGTTTCAGCTGATGAGGGATCTGTTTTTTTTCAGCAGGCTGCAGCTGATTTAGATAAAGTGTTGTTTGATGATTTTATGAAAAATCAGGTGCTAATCCCTATTTTTATTATCAGTTTTGCAGATAGAAAGCATTAGTTTTGGAAAAACTTGCTGCAAAGTGAGGAATTTTCCTTTTTCGATTGTATTATAAGTGGCACATGAAAAAGAGGTGAGGGAATGAATGAGAAATGAAACTGGGCGTTCTGATGTATGAAGAATATCTTTTTGGCATAAAAAATCTGAGTTGAAAGACTATAATATTAAACTTGAAGACAGCAGCTATGAAGTCTATGAGCGTGGGGAACGGGTAATTAAATTTACAGACCCTTCTGAAATATCTGTCAGGGAATTAAAAAATCAAAAGGTAAAGCTTCAGGAAGTCTAAACTGAGATAAAAAATAGTAAACTATCTCCGTTGAGCTTTAGCTTTTCGTATGAAAGCAACAGTGGAAAAGACAGCCAGATTGATTCTCTGAAACTTGAGATAAAAATGAAAGATGGAAGTATGAAAATCTACATTTGAAGATATTTTTGCTTTCAGCTCGGTACAGGAAGATGGCTTGAATGATATTCGTGTTGAGGGCGAGTATTTAGAACTGAACGATGTAGACAATGACAGTAAATTATCTATACTTTGTCGAAGCTGGTAAAGAGATGAGGTGTCGGCATGTTTTCTTAACAGTCTTTTTACAGGAGACAGGAGTAATGATTATTTTTGATAAAAAAATCTGATTGACAGACTGTGAGAAGCGTGTCAATCAGATTATAAGTAAAAATATGAATTTGAATCGGAATTATTCGATAATCAATACGCCGTCTTTCAAATTGAAGGGACTGTTTTCATTGATATGATCATAGAACATAATCCCGTTTAAATGATCAATTTCATGTTGTACCACAATGGCTTCATAATTTTTTAGCCGTATTTTCTGTTTTTCACCATTTGCATCAAAATAAGTCAGCGTAATTTTGCTGTGGCGCACAACGTAACCGGGGACTTCCCGATCTACTGATAGACAGCCTTCGCCTTCCGCCAGACAAGCATCCTGAACAGAGTGGCTGATAATTTTTGGATTGTACATGACAGCACTAAGGACCGGCTCTGGATTTTCCATATCTGAACTGGGAACATGGACAGCAATAATTCTTTTAGAAATATCCAATTGGGGAGCTGCGAGACCGACGCCGCCTCTTAATTCCAGTTCTTCCGCTTTTTCAGGGTCCTGACTGTTTTGCAGAAAGGTCATCATTTCCTGTCCCAGCTTAATATCTTCTTCAGATAGAGGCAATGCTGTTTCTTCTGCGACTTTGCGCAGGGTAGGATGCCCCTCCCGAATAATGTCATTCATCAAAATCATTCAGATGATTCCTCCTTTTATCATTAAAACAGTAAAAAGATTTTACTGGCAGTTTGAACATTTTGCGTAATTAAGTGTATCACAAAACAGAAAAAAATGGGGACTTTTCTACAGAAAACAAGGGTTTTTGTTCAGGGGGGCAGACAGCAGAGCAAAAGAATCAGAAGCGACCTGAAAGGTCAGACATTGAACAGAAGTATCTGAATAGCACAGGTTAGGAACAGCAGGTCGGGACAATTTTTCCGAGATTTGCTGTCTGTCGAAAAAAGAGAGAGCTTTTCACGTGTTTACGGTGTTTTTCCTTCGTTTTGTCTTGCATTTTGACATGCTATCCTGTAAAGTATAATCTGTGTGGAAACATACCGTCTTTTACTTGGTTGTACGAGTCACCAACGTACTACTCAGTATTTAGATGATTTTTTAGAAAGAGGTGGAAAATATGGTAATGTCAAAAGAACAGAAAAACCAAATCATTAGCGAATATGCTTTGCATGAAGGAGATACTGGTTCACCGGAAGTACAGATCGCTGTATTAACAGCTGATATCAATCACCTGAATGAGCATGCACGCGTTCACAAAAAAGATCACCATTCTTACCGTGGACTAATGAAAAAAATCGGTCACCGTCGTAACTTGTTAGCTTACCTGCGTAAGACTGACATCCAACGCTACCGTGAACTGATCCAACGTTTAGGCTTACGTCGTTAATCCAAAATATGAAAGTGGGATTCACCAGAATCTCACTTTTTTAGTCTGAGGTTGTGACAAAAGCGTCTAGTTCCGAGAACCAGATAGGCATGCCCAGCATCGAAGCGAAGCAATAAGAAGGGGTATCCGAAAATTGTCAAGGAGCACTATTTATGAAATGAATGGTTGTGGATTGATACGTAGTATTTCCGAGAGGTTGCCTGCGATTACTCATCGCACAAAAAGATTTGCTTCTGCGGTTCTCACTACGCTACACTACACTTCGTTTCGATCTCATCAATTTCTAAACGGCAAAGCCATTAAGAATTGAAGGACTTCGTTTCAATCTCATCAATTTCTAAATGGCAAAGCTACTAAGAATTGAAGGGCTTTGTTCCGATCCTCGAAATATCCAAAGAATGGAACATCGTTTATAAATAGTTGGGACTTATCTCAGTTAATAAGCATAAGGGGCCTGCGATCAATTCTATCGCTGTATTCCCAACTGTTCAGAAATAAAGTATCAGGTGTACTTTAAATAAAACTGTACCTTGAAGAGCCGGCCAGAACTCTACTAACCAAATGAAAGGATCTAATCCATTGGGTTTTTCCATTTGTTTAGTAGTGTCCCGCTTTTCAAAGGACAAGAAGGAGATTCAACATGTCAGAGAAACAAATATTTAAAACAACATGGGGGGGACGTCCCCTGCAAATCGAGGTTGGTCAGTTGGCAAAACAGGCAAACGGTGCAGTATTGGTTCGCTATGGAGATACCGTTGTATTGAGCGCTGCTGTTGCTTCGAAAGAAGCAAAAGATGTAGACTTCTTTCCGTTGACAGTGAATTATGAAGAAAAAATGTATGCAGTCGGAAAAGTTCCCGGAGGCTTTATTAAACGGGAAGGTCGTCCAAGTGAACGCGCTACATTGACTGCACGCTTGATTGACCGTCCAATCCGTCCAATGTTTGCAGATGGATTCCGTAATGAAGTGCAAATTACGAATACTGTGATGAGTGTGGAACAGGACTGCACACCGGAAATGGCAGCTATGCTGGGTTCCTCTCTGGCATTGGCTATTTCAGATATTCCATTTGACGGACCGATTGCTGGTGTGAATGTTGGTCGTGTAGATGGAGAATATGTGTTGAATCCAACGATTGAACAATCAGAAAAAACAGATATTGAATTAAGCGTTGCCGGAACAAAAAAAGCGATTAACATGGTTGAAAGCGGAGCAAAAGAAGTATCAGAAGAAGATATGCTGGGTGCACTGTTGTTTGGTTTTGATGCAATCAAAGAATTGGTGGCTTTTCAGGAAGAAGTTGTGGCAGCAGTCGGAAAACCTAAGATGGAAGTATCCCTTCTTCAGGTGGAAGCAGAACTTAAAAAAGAGATTTTTGACGGCTATTACCAAACAATGAAAGATGCTGTTATGACTGAAGAAAAACTTGCTCGTGAAGATAATATTGATGCAGTGAAGGATCAGGTGAAAGAAGTCTATGCAGAAAAATATGCAGATTCTGAAGAGCTCGGCCGTATTAACAAAGAAGTAAAGCAGATTGCTGAAGATTTGGAAAAAGATGTGGTTCGTGAATTAATTACTATTGATAAAATCCGCCCAGATGGCCGTAAGCTGGATGAAATCCGTCCGCTTGCCTCTGAAGTGGGAATTCTGCCTCGAGTACACGGCTCCGGTTTATTTACCAGAGGTCAGACTCAGGCGTTGTCAGTTTGTACTCTTGCCCCATTAGGTGAGCATCAAATTATTGATGGATTGGGTGTGGAAGACAGCAAACGATTCATTCATCATTACAACTTCCCTCAGTTCTCTGTAGGGTCAACAGGTCGTGCCGGTTCTCCAGGACGTCGTGAAATCGGACATGGTGCTTTGGGTGAGCGTGCAATGGCACAGATTATTCCAAGTGAAGCAGATTTCCCTTACACAATCCGTATCGTTTCTGAAGTACTGGAATCAAATGGTTCTTCTTCTCAGGCAAGTATCTGTGCCGGGATTTTAGCTTTGATGGATGCTGGTGTGCCGATTAAAGCACCTGTTGCCGGAATCGCAATGGGCTTGGTCAGTGACGGAGAAAATTATACGATTCTAACAGACATTCAAGGATTGGAAGATCATCTTGGAGATATGGACTTTAAAGTTGCGGGAACAAAAGAAGGAATTACTGCATTGCAGATGGATATAAAGATTCAGGGGATTACGGAACAAATTCTGAAGGAAGCTTTGGAACAGGCGAAGAAAGCCCGTATGGAAATCTTGGCAGAACTGACATCAACCTTGAGCGGTCCTCGTGAAGAGCTTAGTCAATATGCTCCGAAGATTGAAATGATTCAAATCAAACCAGCTAAAATCAAAGATGTCATTGGTAAAGGCGGAGAAACAATCAATGGAATTATTGATGAGACCGGTGTTAAAATTGATATTGATCAAGAGGGTAATGTAAGTATTGCCTCGGCAGATGCTGATATGATTAAGAAAGCAATTAAGATTATTGAAGAACTGACAAAAGAAGTGGAAGTAGGTCAGGTTTATCTGGGGAAAGTAGTGAGGATTGAAAAATTCGGTGCGTTCATTAACTTAATCAAAGGAAAAGATGGACTGGTTCACATTTCTCAGCTGGCCAATGAACGTGTGGAAAAAGTTGAAGACGTTGTAAAGCTTGGGGATGAAATCCTTGTTAAAGTAACGGAAATTGACAAAATGGGACGCGTGAACGTTTCAAGAAAAGCGTTGCTGAATGAAGAGAAAAAAGACAAATAGTATGGTTGAATAGATGAGGGGTGACAAAGCCCTTCGTGCGACGAGTAACCGCAGGAGCAAAGCCCTTCGTGCGACGAGTAACCGCAGAAGCATAAGCGTTCTGTCTCAAGAACCAAGTAGGTATCATGCATCATCTACTCTGACAACAAGGCGAAATATATAAAAATTGTTAAGGAAGCTTGTAGGGACGTGTCGCTTTGTACCGCCGTTTATTCGGGTTTAGAGATGAAGAGAGTTTGGAATTTTATTTCTGTCCCAAGCTCACTTCGTTCCGATCCTCGAAGAATGGAGGGGCTTTGCTTCTACGCTTCTACGAATGCTCATCGCATGTCTGAGGTGATCCTACGCTTCTTACGGGTGCTTGAATCATACAAAGCCTGGAACACCGTTTATTCGGCTTTAGGGAACTCAGACATACTAATGTCACGATCCTTTCTGCAGCTGGCTGATTGTTTGTCTTATACGAAGAATACATCAGCTTCAATCTTTTTTTGGAAAGCGAATGGGTCGGTTTAATCAACCTGTTCGTTTTTCATCTATTAATTGATAAAAAAAGTTAAAGAGCATCTTTGCGGCTCTTTTGTTCGCAGCTAAAAAGTGGTAAAATTAGTGCCACAGTTTGAAGACTATCTGAGGTGTCGGTGTGAAGAAATTTAATCCAAATAAAAATATAATTATTACTTTGATTTTAGTAATCATTGTGGTCACTGTAATCAGCTTGACTGCGGCGCAAAGAGCAAATAATGGAAAGGCAAATATTGTTCAATCTGCAGTAAACGATGGTGTCGGTATTGTTGACAAGATGTTTTCAGCACCTGCAAAAGCGGTAGCCAGCAGTTTGGCTTCATTAACAAATCTATTTAATACATATGATGAAAACCAGCAGTTGAAAGAAAAAATAGACAGTTATAATGAACTGGCAATTCAAAATGAGAATTATCAAAAAGAAATTGATTCGCTGAAAGAAGAAATCGGCTTAAATGAAACCTTGACGACTTATGAAAAAGTCACAGCTAATGTAATCAGCCGTTCGCCGGATACTTGGCAGGATATCATGATTGTGGATAAAGGCAGCAACGCCGGTATTGAAGTGAATATGGCTGTCCTTTCTCAAAAGGGATTGATTGGGCGGGTAATTGAGGTGAACGGTTTTTCTTCCAAAGTGGAACTGTTGACTACCAAAAATCAAAATTCCAATCATTTTCCAATACGTGTCAGTACTGACAGCGGGGATTCTTATGGGCTGCTGAAGGAATACGATGATAAAGAAAAAGCTTTGGTTGCAACACAATTGACAGGTGATTCAGAGATAAAGGTTGGCGCAGTTGTCCAGACTTCCGGGTTAGGAGGAAACTCTCCAGCTGATCTTCCGGTGGGAATTGTGGAGAAGGTAGAACCGGATAAATACGGACTTGACAGAGAAGTGTATGTTAAACCCTATGCAGATATGTATGATATTAAATTTGTGACGATCATTCAAAGAGCGGCAGGTGGAAATGAATGATTCCAAAAGATAAGGTAAAGTACTATGCGCCTTTCATTCTTTTTTTCCTGATGCTGACGGATGGTCAGTTGACAATGTGGGCAGAGAATCTGGTGGATAATGTTTATTTTCCGAGTGCTCATTTTCTGTTGTTAGCTTACGTAACGATGATTCCAAATTTAACGAAACGATATGTCATTATCAGTTCAGTCATTCTTGGTTTGATTTGTGACAGCTACTATATCGGTGTTTTGGGAATT
Organism: Enterococcus sp. BWT-B8; assembly: GCF_020567625.1. Lineage (NCBI taxonomy): Bacteria > Bacillati > Bacillota > Bacilli > Lactobacillales > Enterococcaceae > Enterococcus > Enterococcus sp. BWT-B8. Next base: position 58,849 of record NZ_JAJDJV010000012.1, read on the forward strand.
TATACGGTAGCCTTAACGGTTACTGTTGTGCTGATGTATACTTTTCAAAAAGTTTTGGACACAAATATTCCGACTGCCTTTTTTGGAATGGTAATTTTTGTTACCTGCTATGAATTGATTTCGGTTGTACTGCAAATGATTTTCCGATTGTCAAATGTTGGACCCATCATTTTTATTACCAGAACGCTCGGACCGACTTTGTTATTTAATATGCTGTTATTTGTACTATTTTATTATCCGTTAAAGAAGCTATTCTCTACAGCATAGTTTCTTTTTTTGTTTTCGGAAGAATCTTTCGATGGGGGGGGTATGCTATTTAATGTGCCCTTGGAAACATTTTTGTAATATTCATTATATATATATGACATATATTTGTGTTACAATTGTATTGATACTGAAAAAAAAGTAAGCGAAATAATTGATTTTAATTAATAGATAGACATATTCGGAGGAGTACATTCGTGAAAAATAATCTGATATCAACTTTACTGGTCTGTTCGTTGGCTCTGACCGCAGTCTCTTTGCCTGCAGTTGCTACAGCAACGGATGTGGATGCTCAAATCACAGAACAGAATCAAAAAATTGATGCATTAAAAACAAAAGAAGCAGAAGCAGAACAGGCGTTGGCTGAGATTGAGACTGAAATGCTGGCAACAGCAGAAAAAGTGGATAAGCTCAGCGAAACTAAAGAACTGCTTACAGAAGAAATCAAAAACCTTTACAATGAAATTTCTGATTTAAATGTGCGTATTCAAAAAAGAGATGTTCAAATGCAGAAGCAAGCCAGAGATGTGCAAGTCAGCGGAAATGGTACAAGCTATCTTGAAGTTATTCTGAATTCAGAATCTCTTTCTGATGCCTTGACTCGCGTTCAAAGCCTGACTGCATTAGTTAACGCCAATAATGACTTACTGGATCAGCAAACAGAAGATAAGGCTGAAGTAGATGATAAGACAAAAACAGTTGAAAGTCAGATTTCTGTTTTGGAAACAGCTGTTAAAGAGTTGGATAAAAAGACAGCATCACTGGAAACTTTGAAAATTCAGCAGGAGATTGCCAAAAATGAGTTGGAAGCAGAACGGGCAACGGAAGAAAGTAAAAAGGCTGAATATACTGCCCAAAAAACAGCTGCCGAGCAAAAACTGGCAGAGCAGGAGGCTGAGCAGAAGCGGATAGAAGAAGAGAAGGAAAAGCTGGTCCAGGAAATTCTTGCTCAAACTGAAAGTATGAATATTATCGAAGAAGATGGTACAACTTCTGCTATACAGAAGCCTGCCCAATCAACATCAAAGTATGATGACACAGACACAGCAATGCCTGGAAGTGCCAAAAATGTTTCCGCTGCAAAACAGGCGGTAGTAAGTGCTGCACTGGCAGATTGCGGCAACAGCTATCCAACTGGCTGGGGTGCCCAGGGCGAGTGCCTTGTTTCAGTTCGACGCTGGTTATCTGCAGGGAATATTGGTTTTGCTGTCGGTGGTCCTCACAGCGGATATGTGGCTTCAGGGGCAGTTCAGATCTCGTGGGCCGATGTACAGCCCGGAGATGTTGTTCAATATGAAAATATCTATAGTCCAGAAGGCTGGATTGGCGGAGTTCATACTGTATTGATTGTAGGTGTGGAAAATGGAATCGTCCAAATTGTAGAAGCTAATAATCCTGGCGGTTCTGGCTATGTTTCGACAAATAAAAACTGGAGACCTGCGCCTCCAGCTAATTTTAGAGCAGTTGTATGGCGTTTTCCGGGATAACGGGATAAGGAATAATTAAATAGGATAAAGCAAAGGGGATTGTGATAAACACTTATGAGGGCTTTTGACCTCATGAGTGTTTATCACAACCTCTTTCTTATTTCGATATTTGAAACAATTTTGTAATGTTTCTATTATCTGTATGACATAGGAGTATGTTAAACTGATAAAGTCAATAATTGAGAAAAGAAAATTATAACTTTAGAGTTTAACTTTAAATAATTTGCCCGGAGGAATGAATAGTGAAGAAACGCGTAATCCCAATGTTAGTATTAAGTTCATTAGTACTTTCAACAGTAGGACCTTCTGCAACTGCATTCGCAGATGATGTTGATTCAAAAATTCAACAACAGGAACAAAAAATCAGTGGACTTAAAGCTCAAGAAGCATCAGTACAAACACAAATCGCTTCTTTACAAAATGAAATTGCTGAAATCGTAACACAAGCAGATCAACTGCAATTAGAACAAACTGAATTAAGAGAACAGACAGCAGCATTAGCAGCTGAAATTGCTGAATTAACTAAACGGATTGAAAAACGTGAAGTTGCTATTCAGGAACAAGCGCGTGACGTTCAAGTGAACGGAAGTGCAACTAGTTATATGGATACTGTTTTAGCAGCGGAATCATTTTCTGATGCTATTACTCGTGTTCAGGCCCTGACAACAATTGTCAGAGCAAACAATGATTTAGTACAGCAGCAAAAAGATGATCAGCAAGCAGTAGAAGCTAAAAAAGCTGAAACTCAAGAAAAAAGTGCTAAAATCGAAGAAAATCAAGTAGCATTAGAAGCTCAAAAAGGTGAAATTATTAAGTCACAGCTTGATTTGGAAGTATTACAAGCAGGTTTGTCTGCTGAGCGTGCAACTGCAGAAGATCAAAAAGCTGCGTTTGTTCAACAAAAGGCAGAAGCAGAAGCACAACGTGCACTGGTAGCCCAACAGGAGGCAGCAGCTAGAGAAGCAGCTGAAGCTGCCGCGGCGACTGCAGCAGAACAGTCAACTGTTGAAGAAAATAATAGTACAACAGTTGCAACTGAAGATGTTGGGAATACAACATCAGGTAATTCAGGAAGCAATAATAATACTAATAGCGGTGGGAACAATACGAATTCAGGTAATGGAGGTGTTACGCCGACACCAACGCCAACGCCAACACCAGATCCTGCACCGACACCAACACCAACGCCCGATCCTACACCTGCTCCTGCACCGTCAGGCGGTTCAGCAGTTTCTGTAGCGATGGCACAAGTAGGAAAATCTTACGTATGGGGTTCTAAAGGACCAAACAGCTTTGACTGTTCAGGGCTTGTCTATTACGCATTTATGACTGCTCAAGGTCGTAATGTGGGTGGCTATACAGTGGCTCAAGAGGGTGCCGGAACACGTATCGCAGTTTCAGAAGCTCAAGCAGGAGACTTGTACTTCTGGGGATCACCGGGCGCTTCTTATCACGTAGCGATTGCATTAGGCGGAGGTTCATTCGTTCATGCAGCTAATCCTTCTCAAGGGGTACGTGTAGATTCAGTAAGCGGATGGGCGCCAAGCTTTGCAGTACGTATGTAATTCAAATTAATTAGTCAAAAAGATCTGGAATTTTTCCAGATCTTTTTTTGTCCAATAATTTGTATTTTGTTGTTATTTACCTGCAAATATATAATTCAAAAAAGATGGAGAATAATTTTGGCTTCTCCATCTTAAGTTGATCCTTTGTGATTAAACATACGGTTCAGTCAATTCGAGGAATTCTTTGATGTCTGCGTTGACTAGATCGACACCTGCCTTCCAGAATTCAGGTTTTGTCAGATCAACATTTAGATGCTTTTCAGCCAAGTCTTCTGATGTCATTGAAGCAGTATCTCTAAGAAGATCAATATAGCTGTCTTCAAAGTCAGTACCGCTTTTTTGCGCAGTTGCATAAATTCCTTGACTGAACAGATACCCAAATGTATATGGGAAGTTGTAAAAAGGAATATCATCAATAAAGAAATGAAGCTTGCTTGCCCAGAAATGAGGATGGTAGTTATCCAGACAATTTTGATAACTTTCTTTTTGTGCTTCAAGCATCATTTCTGTTATCTGTTCTTCTGACAGTAAACCTGATTTTCTAGCTTCATAGAAGTTTGTTTCAAATAGAAAACGTGCATGAATGTTCATAAACATTGCATTGGTATTTTGAAGTTTTGCATCCAGCAGATTGATTCGTTCTTCATTAGTTTCAGCTGTTTTTAACGACGCATCAGCGACAATCAGCTCAGCAAATGTACTGGCAGTTTCTGCAACGTTCATCGCATAGTCCCGATTCAATGTGGGCAGCTCCCAGAGAACACTGCTGTGAAATGCATGTCCCAACTCGTGGGCTAAGGTGGCTACTTCATTGATGGAACCGCCATAGGTCATAAATATTCGTGATTCTTTTGTTTCAGGAAGCTCCGTACAATAGCCTCCCGGACGTTTGCCAGGTCGGTCCTCTGCTTCAATCCAGCTTTTTTCAAATACAGACTGAGCGAATTCAGCCATTTTGGGACTGAATTTTTTGAAGTTCGTTAAAATGAATGCAGCAGCTTCGTCAAAACTGAATACTTTTTCCTTCAGATTTCCTAAAATAACAGGAGCGTCCTGGTCCTGCCAATCCATTTTTTCTTTGCCGAACAGCTGGGCTTTTCGTGTAAGATAATCAACCATGTGTTGTTTGTTTTCACTGATTACCTGCCACATTGCGTTTAGTGTGTCTTCCTTCATACGATTATAGGTTAGCGGCTTTTCGAGAAAGTTTTTAATTCCGTGAAGCTGATAGTCGCTGAGTCTGAATCCGTCTAAATGATTCAGAGTATCGGCAAGCAGGGGTGATTTTTCTGTCCAGGCCGCTTCCCACAAATCGAATAACGTCTGTCTGATTTCGGCATCGGGATCACTCGTCATTCGGTTAAACGCCTGTCCGGCAGATAACTGACTGACTGAGCCATCTTTTTCAGTAAATGGAAGGGTTAGTGTTGAGACAATTGTATCATAATGAGCACTCCATGCAGCTAGACCATCCAATGAAAGCGTATTGATAATATTTTCTTCATTTTCTGATAGTTGAGCGCGTCCTTCTGTCCGCAGTTCCGTTAATCGGAATGCCAGCTCCTTCCAGTCATTATGCTCAATAAATTTGGACCACTGTTCATCAGATATTTTCGTCAGCTTTGTTTTCAGCAATGTATCGCCAAGCTGGGCAGCCGGCATCAGCTTGCTAAGGTTGCCTAATAATATTTTTGCTTTGCTGTCATTGGTGTTTGCTGCTAAAAGTGCATTAATAAAACTGCTGCATTGCATAAAACCATCGTTGATACTGCTTTGCAGCTTTAGGATTTCTTTGAATAGTTGATTTGTTTTTGGATTGCCGATGTCCCATTCCCGAACCAGTGTTTGGTAGGTTTTGCTGTCCGTTTTCAGCTTATTCATTCTGGTGATCAATTCCTCTGATGAACTTCCTCCTGGGAAAATACTGTCTAAATCCCAATTGAGAGAATATGTCATAACACAACCCGCTTTCTTTTATAAACTTTTCTTTATTATTATAGCTTAAAATGCATTGTTTCTTGTAGTGAAAAAAGCTAATATTAGTAAGAAGAGGTGATAAAGTGAAAAACTTTTTTAGAAACAGTAACGTATATCTGATTTGCGCATTTATCATTATGGGTATATTATTTTATAGTTCTTCTCAAACCTATGAACAGCAGTCTCAAATTGGGTTTTTGCAGAAATATTTTTCAAATGAACCATTTAAAGAACAGCTGAGCAGGATTTCTTTTGTGTATGCATCTGATGAAGTCAGTATTCAGGCAAATGGATATTTTAAATTTGTTGAATTTTTTATTCGTAAAGGGGCCCATATTCTGACTTACTTTTTGCTGGGAGGAAGCTGGTTCCTTGGCTTGCGTCCGAGAATCAATCAATCAGTACTTACAGCTGTAGTTGCCTGGCTTACGGCTACCGGTTACGCTGCATTGGATGAAATTCATCAGATGATCACCGGAGGTCGAACCCCCTTGTTTCAGGATATTGCGCTGGATTCGGCCGGAGCGCTGCTGGCTGTGCTGCTCTGCCTGTTGTTTGCAGGATTAAAAGGCAGGAAAAGCCGCGTACAGCTGTGAAATGATTGTTATTTTTATGAGGTTTGATTTGAGGAAGGGAGGACGAGCTTGAGAGAGTTTTCCTTCCTCTTTTTTTATTTTCAGTCATCACGTATATTGGGGCAGTTGCAACAGAAGAAAAGAATAGTACAATGATAGATAGGATAATACAAGTCAGGGGGAAGAAAAATGGCAGGTCACAGTAAATGGAAAAATATTCAAGGCAGAAAAAATGCACAGGACGCAAAACGAGGAAAAATCTTTCAAAAGCTTTCCCGGGAAATTTATATGGCTGCGAAATCCGGTGGAGGAGATCCGGCAATGAATCCTGCGCTGCGGCTGGTTATAGACAAAGCAAAAGCAGCCAATATGCCAAATGACAATATTGATCGGGCGATCAAAAAGGCAGATAGTTCAGGAAGTGGCGAACATTATGATGAAGTGATTTATGAAGGATATGGTCCCGGCGGTTCGGCAGTACTGGTTTATGCTTTGACTGACAACCGGAATAGAACCGGAACGAATGTCCGGACTGCTTTTAATCGTAATGGCGGTTCTTTGGGGGAAACTGGCTCAGTCAGCTACATGTTTGATCGTAAAGGGTATATAGCAATTGAACGGGCAGCTTTGTCTGTTGATGAGGATACCATGCTGGAGCAGGTTTTGGATGTTGGCGGAGAAGATTTGGAGGTATCTGAAGAAGTCTTTGAGATCTATACGGTTCCTGAAGCTTTTCCTGCTGTTCGAGAGGGTCTGCAGAAGCTGGACTATTCATTAGCTCAAGCTGAGTTGACCATGGTCCCTCAAACGCTGATAGAGCTTACTGAATCTCAAAATGAACAGCTGCAGAAGCTGATTGATAAGCTGGAAGACGATGATGATGTGTCGGAAGTATTTACTTCAGCAGATCTGTGATTATTGAAGAATATAATATGAGAACTCAAAAGAGCTTTTTGTACTGCCGCCTTTAATGGAAGCAGTACAGTTTTTTTATTTTCGTTCAGTCTGTATTTTACCGGAAAACTCCTGTATGATCGATATGACAGAAAAAAAATAAAAAAAGTTCCAACCTTTTATAATTTACAGACGTCTAATAAGAAAAGAAGGTGAAAAAATGAAGAAAGTATCGGTTGAAGAAGCTGTCAATGGCAGTCAGGAAGATTTGGAGCTGTTGTTGAAGGAGCATTATCAGCAACTATACAAAACAGCATTTCTTTATGTTAAAAATGAGCCTGATGCGTTGGATATTGTTCAGGATGCAGTGATTAAAATTATTAATAAAATCAGCTGTCTTCAGTTTCCCGAATATTTTACCACCTGGGCTGTCCGCATTGTTATCTATACTGCACTGGATCATTTGAAAAAGAATAAAGCTTATACAGATGAAGTAGACGAACAGATTGCAGACCCAGAAAAAAATTTATCGAAAGAAGAACAGCTGGATATTTATGATGGAATCAGGAGGCTGCCCCAACATCTTCAGGAAGTAACTATTCTTCATTATTTTTATGGCAGAAAGCTCAAAGAAATCAGTCTCGTATTGAATGAACCTCTTGGAACAACAAAGTACAAGCTTCATGAGGCCAGAATGCAACTAAAAAAATATCTTGAGGAGGGTGAATGATGAAACTGAATCAAGAATGGAAACAGCAGTGGGAAAATATCGAAGTCCCTCAGGAAAAAATCGATCGAATGATTGAATACAATGTTAGAGAGCAAACAAAACCTCAATCATTTTTTGTGAGTACAAAATCAGTTGGTAGAAAAATTTTCAGCAGATTCAGTCGTAAGACCTGGCTGATCACTACAATTGGTTTAGCTGTACTGTTCATTATCGTAGTTGCTGTAAATCAGGCTCAAACCAGTAAAACTAATTATATGAGCAGTGGTACAGCAAGTGATGCAGGCTATACACAGGATGCCGCCTTGGAGAAAGAGGAGGCGACGGCACAAAAATCAGAATCTCAGACAGCTGAGCCTTCTGAAAAAACTGCGCAATTTTATGTTTACTCCAAACAGTCCACAGATTTTGATAAGGATATTGAAGCACTGGAATCACTGGTGAAGGAAAGCAACAGCTATATTGAGAGCTCAAACAAAGGTCAATGGGTTGGAGGACTGCAGCAGGCCTACTACGTTATCCGCATACCAAAATCGGGAAGTCAGGATGTTCTGGATAAGCTGAGCAAGATTGGTGAAACAATAGATGAAAGTGTTCGGACAGAAAACTATGCTGCAACCTACTTAGACAATGAGAGCAGGATCGAGGCGCTGGAAGCAGAAGAAACAGCATTGCTGGAGCTGCTTAAAAAAAGTGAAAAAATGGATGATATGCTGAAAATTCAGGAACGTCTGTCCGTTGTTCGTTCAGAAAGAGAATCGCTGGTTCGTTCCAATAAAGGAATCGACAATAAGGTGGACTATTTAACGGTTGAAGTAACTATTGATGAAGTAGATAAAACAAAAAAGAAACAGGAAAGTCCTTCATTGACACAGCGAATTCAAGGAAACTTTGAGAAGCAAAAGCAGTATTGGCAGGAGCTTGGCGGGAATATTCTTGTCTTTATTGCCAGCAATATCCTCTACATTGTTCTGGTAATAGTTGTTATTCTGTTTTTGGGATATAAATATAAAAAGAGAAAACAAAAGAAAACAGCAGTTGAATAAAGTCAGCTGCTGTTTTCTTTAATCAATTATTGTTACAGCGGGGGGCGTTTAAAAGGTTATTTCCAAATGATTGGAATCACTGCCCTTATATCAGCATTAATCCATATAAATTCTAAATAGGATATTTTTTTACAAAATCTAATGAGCCAAACGGAGGATTTCTAAATTGTTTTTCTCATAGACCAAGTCAAATAATCGAGTTAAGGCTTATTGTCTGTTCAAAGGGTTTACAAAGGCTGTTTAAGCAGATCAGTGTTAATTGAAAATCAGTGATGGAAATATCAGCAAAATAATCATTTTTTCCAAGCAGATCACCCAATGCTACAATTGCATGAATCATGATTGCTCCTCTTTTTTTCTTTACTATACAAGATGAAACGAATAACAGGTCAAGAGGAAAAAGGGAAAGAGCCGTCTCTTTTGTAAATTCTGTTTGAACGACCTATACTCAAGACAGTTAAGGATCAAGCAGGTTGAAAGGAAGGAGAGAATCATGAATGTTGAAATTGAGTGAAGGGAAGAAGGAAGCGCTGGAACGACTATCTACTGAAGAAGGAATTATTGAAGCACTGGCGATTGACCAAAGAGGGTCTCTGAAAAAAATGATGGCTGCTTTTGGAGAATCAAATGTAGAAAAAGAGATTATTAATTTTAAAATAGTTGCTTCAGAAGAACTGACAAAATATGCTTCTGCTATTTTGCTGGATCCCGAATACGGACTGCCTGCAGCAAAAAGACGTTCAGCCGGCTCAGGTCTGCTTCTGGCTTATGAAAAAACTGGGTATGATGTCTCGACTCCTGGAAGAATGCCGGATATTTTGGAAGATTGGTCAGTTCGCCGTTTGAAGGAGGAGGGGGCAGATGCGATTAAGTTCCTTTTGTATTATAACCCGGATGATGATAAGCGAATCAATCATTTAAAACATGTGTTTGTTGAACGGCTGGGCAGCGAGTGTCTGGGCGAGGATATTCCGTTTTTCCTTGAGCTTGTTACGTATGATACGGAAATTGACAGTACACATCCAGCAGACTATGCCCGAATCAAACCGAGAAAAGTGATTGAATCAACGAAAGAATTTGCAAAACCCCAGTATCATGCAGATGTTCTAAAACTGGAAGTTCCGGTAGATATGAACTATGTAGAAGGATTTTCAGATGAGGAAATGGTTTATTCAAGAAAAGAAGCTCTGAGCTATTTTAAAGATCAGAGTGATGCAGCCAATCAACCGTTTATCTTCCTGAGTGCAGGAGTGACAATGCAGTTGTTCCAGGAAACGATTAAGTTTGCCAAGGAAGCCGGTTCAACCTTCAGCGGTGTTCTCTGTGGTCGTGCAACATGGCGTGACGGTGTCAAACCGTATATAACACAAGGAAAAACAGCAGGTTTGGACTGGTTTGCGACCCAAGGCAGAAACAATATAGAAACGCTGAATGAGGTAGTGGAGCAAAGTGCTGTTTCTTGGCGTGATAGAGTAGAGTAAGTAAAGAGGTGAAATTTTCGAGATCCAGATAGTAAAAGAAGAAACCTGAGAGGTAAACTGATTTTTGGTTTAACTCTCAGGTTTTTCATACTATTTTCGTTAAATATAATAAATTTTGGTTGTTTTATGCGTTAGATTGAGCCTTAAAAAACGGCTGCTTTAAAAGATAACAACTGGTATTAATAAGATAACCTGTTTTACGTATTTTTCTCAAAGTAAAACAGAAATTTCATTTTTTTCACATATTTTAGGAAATCAGTTGACTTTGTAAGCGGTTGTACTTTATACTGATATCGTGGTTACTACCAGTTGGTATTTTTTAAGTGGAAGGATGTGAGTGGATGATTGGCTGTATTTTAACGGGTCACGGCAGTTTCGCCCCTGGGATGATGGGAGCAGTGGAGATGATTGCAGGACCTCAGGAATTATTTGAAGTGGTATCTTTTCAGGAAGAGGAAGCACTGGAAATTTTTGAGGAGAAGATGGAAAAGGCAATAAAAAAATTATTGGACTCATCAGACGGGGTGGTGATTTTTTCAGATCTTTTGGGAGGAACTCCTTTTCGAACGGCTATGCTGGCGGCCTCTGAAAGAGAGAATGCAGAGGTTCTTGCAGGCACGAATCTGCCGTTATTAATTGAAGGAAGCGGATTGCGCTGTGGAGCCGATTCTGCAAAAGAATTTGTTAGCATGATTCTTGAGGTTGGGCGTTCAGGACTGGTACATGCACAGTTGGAGTTATCGGAGGAAACTGACAATGAATTTGAGGAAGAAGGGATCTGACTATGTGGCATAGTATACTGGCAGTCTCAATTATAATGATCGCCTTTTTAGTGGGAATGGCACTTGTTTGTTATGTCTTCAACTTTAAAAATGTAAAACGACAGAAGGATTATTATCGAAAACTGCACCAGGAGCTGGCAGTAGGGCAACAGGTGATTTTTTTAAACGGCGTTCACGGTACCTTAACCAGAATCGGACATGAAACAGTGGATGTAAAGACTAAGTCTGATGCAGTGATGGAAATATCAAGGTTTGCTATTACGGAGATCGTTGGCTGAGACTTGACGGACTCTATTAATAAATAAGATGAGAAAGGAGAACCGCAGTCCTTGTCGCAGAAGCGGCTTAGGAATGGGGCTATCGGATCAAAGAAGAGAGAGCAATTGATTCTTGTTAAGCACGAGGAAATCAATTGGTACCAAAGAAAGGAGAATGACAGATGCCGAATATTTTATTAACACGTATTGACAATCGACTGATTCATGGACAAGTAGCAACGCAGTGGAATGGTTCACTGGGCTCTAATTTGATTTTAGTGGCAAATGACAAAGTAGCAGGGGACAAGGTCAGACAGGGATTAATGGATATGGCAGCACCGAATGGAGTAGCAACGCGCTATTTTACTTTACAGAAAACGATTGAAATTATTCACAAGGCTTCTCCGAATCAAAAAATCTTTATTATTGCGGAAAACCCAAAAGACGTGCTGACATTAGTTGAAGGCGGTGTACCGATTAAGAAAGTAAACATCGGGAATATGCATATGGCTGAAGGAAAACGTCAGGTTGCTACAACGGTTGCTGTTGATGACCAGGATGTCGCAGCTTTCCGAAAGTTGCAGGAACTGGGTGTTGAACTGGAAATTCGCCGTGTGCCGACAACACCGATAGAAGACAGTAAGAAGCTTTTTAGCTGAAACTAGGAAGGAGATAAAAAAATGGATTACAGTATTTTACAGATAGTATTAGTGTTTTTAGTAACGTTTATTGCTGCCATTGATCAATTCAGTTTTCTGGAATCTCTTTATCAGCCTATTGTAACAGGTATGGTTATTGGCTTGATATTGGGGGATCTGCAGACCGGGCTGATTGTTGGAGGAACATACCAGCTGATGACCATTGGAAACATGCCGGTTGGCGGAGCACAGCCGCCGAATGCAGTAATTGGAGGAATTATGGCTGCCATTTTGGCGATTACACTGAAATTAGAGCCGACAGTGGCTGTTGCCACAGCAATTCCATTCTCCTTGCTGGGTCAATATGGTGTGACTTTGCTGTTCTCTTTGATGTCACCGGTAATGACTGTAGCAGATAACTATGCTCATGAAGGAAACACCAAAGGAATTGATTGGATTAATTATTTGGCAATGCTGGGGTTGGGAAGTATTTTCGGTATTATCGTTGTTTTATTCTTTATCGGCGGTCAGGCATTTGGACAAACTGTAGTGGATGCCATTCCTGGATGGCTGATGGGCGGCTTAAGTGCAGCCGGCGGAATGATGCGTTATGTCGGTTTTGCGATTTTGCTTAAGGTAATGGTCTCTCGGGATATGTGGGGCTTTTACTTCTTTGGATTTGCTTTGGCTGTTATCGTAATGGCAGCACCAAGCTTGAGCGGTCCTGCTTTAATTATTTTGGCATTTATCGGATTTGCGCTGGCATTCTGGGATTATCAGGTTCAGACAAAATTCAAACAGACTGCATCAGTGAATAACTTCGGAGGTGACGAAGATGGCATATAATATTCCAGATACGTATAAAAATACCAATCCGGCTCCTCAGCTGGATAAAAAGACATTAAATAAAATGGTATGGCGCTCTCTGTTTTTGCAGGCATCCTTTAACTATGAACGGATGCAGGCTGGCGGCTGGCTGTATTCCATTCTTCCGGGGTTGAAAAAAATTCACGGAGATGAAAAAGATGATTTATCTGCATCCATGAGTCATAATCTGGAATTTTTTAATACTCATCCGTTTTTGGTAACGTTTGTTATGGGGATTGTCCTTTCTCTTGAACAAAACAAAGCAGATATTCCAACGATTCGTGCAGTACGTGTGGCAGCTATGGGACCTTTGGGCGGAATCGGCGATGCATTGTTCTGGTTTACACTGGTTCCAATTACTGCCGGTATTACCTCCAATATGGCGATTGACGGCAATATTGCTGCTCCGTTTGTTTTTTTACTGGTATTTAACGTTGCACAGTTTGCACTGCGTTACTTCCTGATGAACTGGTCCTACAAGCTGGGGACAGATGCAATTGGGGTGCTGACAGAAAATGCAAAAGAATTCACTAGAGCAGCAAGTATCTTGGGTATATTCGTTGTTGGCGCATTGACATGTGTTTATGGAGCGACAAAGCTGGATGTTCAAATTCCTAATGGTACAACAAATGTTGTTCATTCTGTTACAACAGTTGTTTCTGCAGCTGATCAACACAAATATGATGAGTTTATTTATAAAACAGATGAAGATGGAAATCTGACAGAAGACGTTCAGGATGCAGCAGACGGAGAAAAGGCACTGGGTGTTAGAAAACTGGATTCAGGGGAATATGAAGTTACGTTTAACCAAAACGAAACACAGGATGTGACAATTGACATTCAGGGAATTCTTGATGGTATTTTACCGCAGATGATTCCGTTGGCACTAACGCTGATTCTGTACTTCTTCCTGGCAAAACGAAGCTGGACACCGCTGAAATGTATTGGTCTGGTACTGGTGATTGGTCTGGTTGGTTCAGGGTTCGGCTTATGGCCGTCTATCTGGCCATAGAAGCTTGACTGACAGCTCTCAGATACAATGAAGACCGCAGTGAATGGGAAGTGTCTGGGTTAGTAATTAGAATAAACAATTAACTGCCGGACTTTCCCATTATAAAGAGTAGTCAAAATTCAAAGATTAAAGACTGGTCTTTCAAAACGTTCTCTTTACCGGACGAACCTCAGCTGAAAAACTATGATGAAAAATCATTGAAATTCAATGGAAGAATGATAGACTTAACATGTGGTAGTTACCACTTGTCCAGAGCTGTTTCGGGACACTGGCTGTTCCGGGGTGACAAGCTGCAGCATTGCTCAATAGTAGTTGTCTCGGCAATTTATTCAGCTCTGCAGTCAAAGTGGTCAGCTTAGAAACAGTAAACAAGCCAAGCTGTTTTTCAGGAAGGGATGCAATAATTCCTGTTGGCAGTTTGCTAAACATGAAATAGTTTGATTAATCATTCAAGACATTGCACCACTAAATTTCAGGAGGGGAATATATTGGAAAGAAAGAGAAGACAGCCGTTGTATGATCAGCTGGTTGATTTGCTGAAAGAACAGATTGAAACAGAGCTGGAGCCGCATGCGATGCTGCCATCCGAGCGTGAGTTGTCGGATAAGTACGGATTGAGTCGTACAACAGTACGTTTGGCGCTGCAGGAACTGGAGAAGATGGGGTACATTTATCGTCAGCATGGAAAAGGAACCTTTGTTTCTTCCATCAGTCAGGAAGTAACGAATCTGACTGGCGGTTACAGTTTTACTGAACAAATGAGATCTCTTGGAAAAACACCTAAAACAACGATTCTGGATTATCGTATTGTAGAAGCCAATAAGTTTTTTGCAGAGCATTTGAACCTCTCTTTAGGCGAAAAAATTATTAAAATTAAACGTTTGAGAAGTGCCGATGAACTGCCGATGATGGTTGAGCGGTCCTATTTACCCTATAAAAAGTTTATGAAAATGAAAAAGGAAGACATGGAGAAAAAACCGCTGTATGATCTGTTTTCCGAGGATTACGGTGAAACTATTAAGCTGGCTGAAGAAGAGTTTTATGCAAGTATTGTAAGTGATAATGATGCGAAACAGCTGGAAGTACCTTATAGCGCACCTAGCCTTAACTTGGTTCGAACAACGTATAATTTAAAGAATGAAGTAATTGAGTTTACGTTAAGCGTTGCACGTGCAGATAAGTTTCGTTATAAGGTACGCCATGTTCGCTGATTAAAAGCAAGGAGGCGTAGGCTAGATGTTTGAAAAAAAAGCAGATATTTTAGAAAAAATGGGTGCGGAGATCACAACACGTGAGATCAAACAGCAACCTGACTTATGGAAGGAAGCTCTACAAATATATAAAGAGAATAAGGAAGCAATTGCTGCTTTTTTTGAACGGGCAGAAAAGGAAACAAAGAAAAAAATTCGGGTAATCTTTACTGGAGCCGGCACTTCACAATATGTGGGAGACACACTGGTTCCTTATCTAACTAAAAAGGGTAATACAAAGGTGTTTACATTTGAAAGTATTGGGACGACAGATATTGTAGCTGCTCCATATGATTATCTGCTTTCAGACGAAGTGACGATTCTAGTGTCGTTTGCACGAAGCGGGAATTCTCCTGAAAGTTTGGCAGCAGTAGAGATTGCTAATGCAATTGTGGAAAATATATTTCATATAACGATTACTTGTGCACCTGATGGACAGCTGGCACAGTTTGCCGAAGGCGATGACCGAGTTCTGTTGCTACTGATGCCTGAAAAATCAAACGATAAGGGTTTTGCGATGACCGGAAGCTTTACCTGCATGACGTTATCTGCATTATTGATTTTTGATCAGACAGAATTAAAAAAGAAAGAAGTCTATGTAACTGCGATGAGTGAAATGGGTCGGGAGGTTATATGCCGCGAAGAAGAGATTCAGTCTTTGCTGAAAGATGAGTATCACCGGATTGTCTATTTAGGTTCAGGTTCATTGTCCGGGTTGACACGGGAAGCACAGCTGAAGGTACTGGAGCTGACTGCCGGAAAAATTGCGACGGTTTTTGACTCTTCTCTGGGATTCAGGCACGGTCCTAAATCATTTGTTGATTCTAAAACGCTGCTCTTTGTGTTTATTAATAACGATGTGTACACCAGAAAGTACGATCTGGATATTTTGACAGAAGTACACAGAGATCAGATTGCTGCACAGGTTGTGGGAATCGGCCAAAAAGATTCGGCAGAGGTTGCCGGGACACCATTCCTGTTTTCTGAGGAAGAAGTGATTCTTCCGGAAGCTTATCAGGTATTTCCAGATATCCTGTTTGCTCAGACTGTTGCTTTAAACAGTTCCATTAAAGTCAGCAATACACCTGATACTCCTTCTCCGACAGGTACTGTGAATCGGGTAGTTGAAGGAGTAACAATTTACGAACTGAAAAAATGATATTGATTATAGAAGCTTTGGCTGAAATGGGGGTCGGAACAGAACAAACTGTCATCTGACCCTTTATTTTGAGATGTCTTCAGCTTTAATTGCTTGCTATTTTAGCCATGACAAAAGGAAGATTTCAGCAGTTTCTGAAAAGAATGCTTTGGCAGGAAAGGAAGAGAAGCATGAATAATTATTATTTGA
This sequence comes from Enterococcus sp. BWT-B8, assembly GCF_020567625.1. Taxonomy (NCBI): domain Bacteria; kingdom Bacillati; phylum Bacillota; class Bacilli; order Lactobacillales; family Enterococcaceae; genus Enterococcus; species Enterococcus sp. BWT-B8. Next base: position 75,019 of record NZ_JAJDJV010000012.1, read on the forward strand.
AGGCAGATCGTTTCTTTTTAAAAAGCGGGAGGGCATCTGCCGGATATCTGGAAGTTTCGAATGGGAAGTTTGGAAATTTTACCAAAGAAAAGCCGGAAGGCGAGATTCTGGATTACAGCGGAAAATGGATTGCTCCCGGACTGGTCGACACACATATTCATGGCTTTATGGGATATGACGTAATGGATAATAATTTTGAAGGAATCAAAAAAATGTCCAAAGGATTGCTTAGCTGTGGTGTTACTTCATTTTTACCGACAACTCTGACTGCAGATATTGATACGTTGAATGAAGTTGCTGCATCCATTGGTTCACGTTATCAAGAGGTGGAAGGAGCAAAAATTCAGGGGATTTTCTTTGAAGGACCATTTTTTACAGAAGAACATAAAGGGGCGCAAAATCCTGACTATTTTTCCGATCCGAATATTGACGTATTCAATCATTGGCAAAAATTAAGTAATGGTTTGATTCGAAAAATTGCTCTTGCACCAGAACGAAGGGGGGCTGCGGACTTTATCCGTGAAGTGACAAAACAAGGCGTAACTGTAGCTTTGGCGCATAGTGCGGCAACCTATAATCAAGCGAAAGAAGCTGTCTATGCGGGTGCTTCAATGTTTGTACACACATACAATGGAATGAGCGGCTTGAGCCATCGCGATCCGGGAATGGTAGGTGCGGCAATGACATCAGAAGCGGTGATCGCCGAATTGATTTGTGATGGGCATCATGTTCATCCAGGAGCGGCTGACGTACTGATGAAGGTGAAAACGTCGGGGAAAATTGCACTGATTACTGACTGTATGCGTGCTGGTGGAATGCCTGCTGGAGAATATACGCTTGGGGAATTCCCAGTAATTGTCAAAGATGGGGCAGCACGATTGCAGTCAAATGACAGTTTGGCTGGCAGTGTGCTGCAGTTGTTTGATGGGGTGAAGAATGTTGTTGACTGGGATCTTGCTACTGTGGAGGAAGCAATCAAAATGGCTTCACTGGTACCAGCACAAAGTGTCCATATTGATGACCAGTGTGGAAGTATTGAAGCAGGTCTGCCGGCAGATTTTCTAATTATCGGTCCGGATATGAGTCTGCTTGAAACATACTTGGAAGGTCAGTCTGTTTATATGTGTTCGAAAGAACAAGAATAAACTGCTGCATAAAAGAACGACAAGAGACGATACAAGGTTGAACAGGTAATAAAAATAGAGTGGAAAGAAACAGGAGGAGAATGATGTTAAAGATAAGCAAAGCAAAGAAAGAGTCAATGGATCGATTATCAACGAAAGATGGCTTGATTGAAGCGTTAGCCATTGATCAGCGGGGAGCACTTAAGAAAATGATCAGTGCACTGGGCTTAGAGGCGGCAGAAGAAAGCATCAGCGACTTTAAAAAGCTGGTTTCTGAGCAGTTAACACCGTTTGCTTCATCTATTTTGCTGGATCCTGAATATGGTCTGTCGGCAGCGGAAGCCCGAGACAGTGAAGCCGGACTGCTGCTGGCCTATGAAAAAACAGGCTATGATGCGTCAACACCCGGGCGGCTTCCGGATTTGCTGGAAGACTGGTCTGTTAAAAGACTGAAAGAAAAAGGGGCGGACGCCATTAAATTTCTGCTTTACTATGATGTGGATGAAGCGGCAGAAATCAATCATTTAAAGCATGTCTTTATTGAACGTCTGGGCAGCGAGTGTCTGGGTGAGGACATCCCGTTTTATCTGGAGCTGGTTTCTTATGATGCTCAAATTGCAGATGCAGGATCAACAGAATATGCGAAAAGAAAACCGCATAAGGTGATCGAAATGATGAAAGAATTCTCCAAGACGCAATATAAGGTAGATGTACTGAAAGTAGAAGTTCCTGTGAACATGAATTATGTTGAAGGATTTGCTGAAGACGAAGCTGAGGCAGTCTATTCTCAAGAAGAAGCTCTTGCCTGTTTTAAAGAACAAAGTGATGCAACGCATCTGCCGTTTATTTTTCTAAGTGCGGGAGTATCCGCAGAGCTGTTTCAAAAAACACTGGAATTCGCCAAACAGGCAGGCTCTACCTTTAATGGTGTTCTTTGCGGTAGGGCAACATGGAAAAATGGTGTGGCGCCATTTGTAAAAGCCGGTGATGCTGCAGCAATAGACTGGTTGACAGGTGAAGGTAAAAAGAATATTGAATCACTGAATGAAGTTGTAAATCGAACAGCTTCTTCCTGGCATGACAAGATCATGGTGGAATAGTCTGCAGTAAGGGGCAATGGTTCTCCTAATGAAGTTAGAAAAATTGAAAAAGTGAGATAATTTGTAAAAATGGATGATCTTAGATGTTCAGCCGGGAAGTGTTGAAAATAATGGGAGATTCTAATTGTTCAGACATTTCCCGGAAGTAAAAAAGAATGGAGGCTTACCTATGATTTTAACTGTAACGATGAATCCTTCTGTTGATATGTCGTACTCATTGGAACACTTCAAACTGGATGATGTTAATCGTGTCAGCGAGGTATCGAAAACTGCCGGCGGGAAAGGCTTGAACGTTTCCAGAGTCCTTCATCAATTGGATAGGGAGCTGCTGGCAACTGGTGTATTAGGCGGATTTTTAGGTGCATATATTGAATCGGAGCTTGAAAAAGAAGGTATCCTTCACGACTTCACTAAAATAAAGGAAGAATCAAGGAACTCGATTGCTGTTTTGCATGATCAGGGACAGCAGACAGAGATTTTAGAAAAAGGACCCACTGTAACAAAGCAGGAGGAGCAGACATTTATTGAACATTTCAAAGTTCTGGTAAAGCAAAGCAGATTGGTAACCATCTCAGGAAGCTTAGCTGCTGGTTTATCTCAGAATCTTTATGATACGCTGATTGGTTTAGCTAAGGAAGCGAAGGTTTCTGTATTATTGGATACCTCAGGTAACGCACTGAAGCAGGCAGTGATTTCAGAGAATAAGCCTTTTTTAATTAAGCCGAACAAAACAGAAATTGCAGAGCTGCTGTCTGTTGAAAAAGCTGAGGGTGAAGAACTTTTGGAGCAACTAAAGCATCCAATGTTTGACGGCATTGACTGGATTGTTGTTTCGCTGGGAGCGGCAGGGGCGATAGCGAAGCATAAAGAAAAATTCTATACGGTCAGGATTCCTGCTCTTGAAGCAGTAAATCCAGTAGGTTCAGGGGATGCGACCTTAGCAGGGTTAGCATGCGCTGTTGCCGCAGGAAATACAGACGAAGATGTTCTGAAATGGGGGATGACAACGGGAATGCTGAATGCACTGGAAACAAAGACAGGCTGGATTGACCCGAATAAAATCGATGATTATTTCGGTCAGATTGTTGTTACTCAGCTGTAAAGAATGGACAACAGTTGTTCGTTAAATAACTCACAAATATGCCGAACACCCTTGCGAATCGTTTTTTCTTACTTTATACTTTTTATATGACATAGATAAGATGGATAAGAATTTAAACGAAAGAGAAGGTAATGTATATGAAAATTGGTATTCCCAAGGAAATCAAAATTGGCGAAAACAGGGTAGCCTTACCGGCGGCCGGTGTTCTTGATTTAATCAAGGCAGGACATGAAGTTTTTGTTGAAACAGGTGCGGGATCAGGTGCTTCAATCAAAGATGAAGAGTATATTGCTGTAGGAGCTGCCATTACAGCGACAGCTGAAGAAGCGTGGAATCAGGAAATGGTATTAAAGGTGAAAGAACCTCTGGCAGAGGAATATCAGTTTTTAAGAGAAGATCTGGTTCTGTTTACGTATCTCCATCTGGCAGCTAATAAACCACTGGCAGAAGAGTTGATGAAGAGTAAAATTAATACGATCGCATATGAAAGTGTTCAGCTGGAAAATGGCAGCTTGCCTTTATTGTCGCCTATGAGTGAAGTCGCGGGCCGATTGGCAACGCAGATTGGTGCGCACTGTCTGGAAAAAATTCCTGAAGGAAAAGGGATCTTACTTGGCGGAGTTCCCGGTGTTCGTAAAGCAAATGTTACTATTATCGGCGGTGGAATTTCAGGAACGAATGCTGCACAAATCGCTCTGGGTCTTGGCGCAGATGTGACAATTCTGGATGTGAATACAAAACGTCTGCAGGAACTGGATAACCAGTTTAACGGAACGATCAAAACACTGATGTCCAACCAGTTTAATATTCAGGAATCCTTAAAGACAGCAGATTTAGTGATCGGTGCTGTACTGCTTCCAGGACACAAAGCACCTGTATTGGTAACAGAGGAGATGGTCAAATCTATGCCTGAACATTCAGTGATTGTCGATATTGCGATTGATCAGGGCGGGATTTTTGAAACGATTGATCATGTTACAACACATGAGCAGCCAACATATGTCAAACACGGCGTAATCCATTATGCTGTGGCAAATATGCCGGGAGCTGTTCCTCAGACATCTGCCTATGCTTTGGCAAATGCAACATTGCCTTATGTACTGGAGCTTGCCAATAAAGGCTTTGAAGAAGCCGTGAAGCAGAATGAAGCATTAGCCAGAGGTGTTAATACGTTGAATGGTGCCATGACAAATCCGGCAGTTGCAGCGGACCTGGAACTGCCTTATACAGATATCGCTGAATTCTTAAAATAGAATCTGACAGTTCGGAATTGAATGAGGGACGGCAATAGATTGGACTTGTCGACTGAATCTTCTATAGGGAATCTGTCGGACCTCGACCGTTATTTTCTGCAGTTTACAGTTTTGAAAACTGATTAAAGTCTCTGTATAACGGATGAACAGAATGAAAAGAACCTGAACTTTTCCTTAAAAGCCTAAGTATCATCGGCTTTGTAAAGGGAAAGCTTCAGGTTTTTGTTATTGTTTCTGCTACTCTCTTCTAAGTATGGAGCAATAGAGGTACTCGACATACTCTTCCTACATATAGAAAAATTCTCTAAGCACTTCTTCGATAGTTTTCATACAGGTTGTGCGTCATTCTAAAGAAGAATGGACTAGAGAAATGGTTCTTACACCTATTGCGAAGTATTCGGCACTAGAAAATACTTGGTTATCAGAATAAAAAGTTCTCCAACTCTGATTGCTCATGTTTTGTCGGAAGTTGATTCTTTTCAAGAAGCTGTTCCAGCCGTTCTTGAGAGAGTCCTGTTTTTTCGGCCAGCCGTTCCTTGTTCAGTCCCAGTTGATCTGCTTTATTCTGTACCTGAATAGCAAGAAGGATCGCTTCAATTTCTTCGTCAGTCAGTTTGCTGTTTTCGTTTTGTTCAAGGTTGATAATTTCCTTTACTGAGTTCAGCGTGAGCATCATACTTAAACCCTCAGCCAGTTTTTTTATCTGCCGCATAAAATAGTCTTTTTCTTCGTAGCTCATCATTTTTCCTCCTGATTTTATTAATAAATTAAAAACAGCTGGTAGTTAAAAACTGCACAGTAAAAGCGATTGACGTTTACTGCACAGCTATTTGTGAATGAATTCAGCATTTACTTTTTATTATGAATGATCCGCTCAGCAATAGCGAAATCTCCTTCATAAGGCAGATCTCTCCCGCCGATTTTCTGATATAAATCAGCCCCTTTGCCAGCTAAAACCACAGCATCTTCCGGTCTGCTTAAGCACAAGGCAGCATCAATTGCCTGCTCCCGATCAATAATAATTTGGGATTCAACCGATGAAGCAAGATGAGCAGCAATTTGTTCTGCAATTTTCTGAGGATCCTCAGAAGCCGGATCATCGGTTGTCAGGATGGCATAATCAGCAAGTTCAGACAAAACTGTTCCGAAATCTTGTCTTCTGGAAATTGCCTTGTCTCCTGTACTGCCAATGACAACAATTAAACGGCCGTCTGGATGTTCTTCTTTTATGTAACTTAGAAGGTTTTTCAGACTATCATAATTGTGTGCGTAGTCAACATAAACAGCTGAGCCATTTGTATTAGACAGCTGCTCCATTCGACCAGGCACAGTTGTTTCCTGAATACCTGAATGGCAGTCCTGTTTTGATGCGCCAACCAGTGTGCAGGCGATAGCAGCACTCAACGCATTGCCCATATTAAAGTCTCCGCCCAGCCGTAAAGAATATTCTCCTGACAGGGAAAGAGTATCAGGAGCAGCTGAAACGTTAAAGACCAGCGAATTTTTCGGATCTTTTGTATAGAGGTAATCTACATCTTCTGATTTTTGGCTGCCATAAACAACGACAGGTGTATGATACAAATCAGCAGTTTCTTTCAGCAGATTGAAGTAATCAGAGTCATGATTCAGAATGATTTTTTTGGAATTTACAATTAATTGCCGTTTGCAATAGAAATAATCATCAAATGTAGGATGTTCAATCGGACTGATATGGTCAGGAGTAATGTTTAAAAAGATTCCGACATCAAATGTCAGACCGTATACCCGATTTGTCTTATAGGCCTGGGATGAGACTTCCATCACAAAATGTGTCATCTGATTTGCTGCTGCTTCTGCCATCATTCGATAGAGATCCGCAGATTCGGGCGTTGTCAGCTGAGATTTAAAAAAGGTTTTTCCATCCAGCGTTGAATTCATCGTTGAAAGCATGGCTGTCTTTTTATTTGTTGAGTGATCCAAAATAAATTTCGTGAAATAAGCAGCAGTTGTTTTTCCTTTCGTCCCAGTAAACGCAATCAACGTCAGTTTATTTTGAGGATAATCATAAAACAGCATGCTGAGAACCGACATCGCTTTTTTTATATCTGTTACAATGAAGCCCAGTTCGGCAGCTGTATCATAAGGGGTTTCAGAAACATAAAATTTTAATCCTGCGGCTGCAGCACTCACCAAATATTCTTTTTTAAAATTCAGTCCTTTACAGAAAAACAAGGTATCCTCAGAGACAGTTCTTGAATCATAGGATACAGCAGTAATCAGCCGATCGGACAGATGCTGAGGAATAATGAGGGTCCAGTCAGAACCGGCAACCATTTCTTTTAAAAGCTGTTCTTTTATTAAACACTCTTTAATTTCTGTCAATGAGATACTCATATAATAAGCCTCCAAATATAAATGAGCTGGAAAGGAGTTCCCGCTCTGATTGTTGTCATCTTTAACATTTATCATACAATTTCAAAACAAAAACATCAAGGCAGCGTATTTCAGAGAAAAAGCAGCTTCCGGTTCTTATCCGAAAACTGCCTGTCTTTGTTCTATTATTAAGAAACTTGTTCTTTTGTAACTGCCTGATCATTATCAAAATGAATAGTGAAGCCCTGTTCCACATTTGTCGTCCAAAATGCAGTGGTTGCGTGTACATTATCAATAAGTGAATCACTGAGTGAATCTGGAGCACCAAATTCTTCAATCGCCTGTTCATAGGTGTAAGAACCATCTGTAGGAACAGCTTCAAACTGATCTGTAGTAGTTTTATCGTCTGATTCACTGACTAGCTTTGCGACACTTTTTCCAATGGCAAAATCGTCGCTGAAGTTCACACTGATCGTTGTTTTTCCATTGAAGGTATTCCAGATAGCCATCTTAGTTTTTGTTTCGCCAATTTCGGAATCAACATTGGAGCTTGGTTCTCCCAACAGTGCTACAACGTCATCATAGCTGGAGCCCTTAACATCTTTCGCTATTGAATCGCTTAGATTGATTGAACGATACAGTTCCAGTATTTCCACAATATCTTCTTCAGTATTTGTATTCTCAGTTGTTGTTTTGGATTCTTCGGTTGTCGAATCTTTAGATGCAGAATTGCCAAACGGCAGGTCAAAATCAAAAGGGATAAACTGTGAAGCAGCAAAGCCTCCGCCACCCAATATCAAGAAAACCAATAACCAAAACCATCCTCTTTTTGCGATCGGTTTTTTGGCTGTTGCCATTCTGTCTTCTTTTCTTCCCATAGTTCGTCCTCTTTTCCATTAGTTTGATTCAGCATTTCAATCATACAAATGTTTATTTGGAAATACAAGCTTAATTTAGTTGATTTTGTAAAAAAATAAAAAGAATAGTATTAAGTAAAGGAATTCGCAGATATATTGCCCAAAATATATAAGTATTGGAATGAAAAAGCAAGGCACAAAAAAGACCAGAACACAGGGCGGCTGTATGAGAAGAAGTAGAGAATCGGCTTGCAAGCAGTTGTGCTAACCGGTCTTTTAAGAAATTAGAATAGCAGTCATTGAAAAAGGCTTATGTTGAAAATGAGATTTTATCGGCAGTCAATATAATAGAGTATATTTGTAGAAAAATAATTGCTCGTCGTTGGGTCTTCGAATATAGAAAGGATGTCAATTTTTTGTTAAATGAATGTTAATTTTAAGAGCTGAAACATTTTTTAGCCTTATAAATTGAATCCTATCAAATGATGAAAAGTAATAGAAATAAGATAATTTAGCTTGATTTAAAAAAATACATCATTACTATATTATTCTCAAAATTTATGCTTACAGATATTTTTTTGGAGTTTGTGCTGTCATTTAATAAAAAATAGGCAAAAAAACTATGAACACTGTAGGAATGTTAAATTTTATCAGAAAAACAAAGCAACTTATTCAAAAGGAATAAAATCTACAGTACGGTTGATGAATTCTATTATGAGTTCTCGAGATATCGTTGAGCAACTGGCTGGAAGAAGTTGAACTTGATAAGGATATGGTTTGCATTCAGACAATTCCCTGATCTTTAAGAAATTCATTCAGAAATATAAAAACTAAAATGAATCGGAAAAGTAATGCTTTTATCCTGCGTTTTGATAGGGAAGGGTTGTACAAACGTGCCCTTAATATGGAGCTTGAAGCAGACAGCGAAAATATTATTGACTATTTAAGGAAGATAGAGGATTGGTGACGTTATGAATTCTTTTTAGGGAACCTATCTTATTCAGCTTTTTAAGCAGATGAGCTGTTTGTGATTGCGGAACAGACACAGAGCTTTAGCAGAAAGCTTTATAACCAGGTTGTTGATCATCAGATGGTCGAGCTCTTATTGCATATATGTTATCGATTCATTCAGCTGAGGCTATGCAGGAAAACTGTAACGACAAGGCAAAAATCGGAGAACCTAGCTTGAAATAATTGTCTATGATACCTATGCTGTTTTTTAGGAGCTGATACTCATTGACAGGAATAATCCAAAAGGAACGGAGCTGTGCCGGCTGACTATTTTTTATCTAAATGAGGTGGTCCATCACAGATACTATACCAATCGGATGAATATTCTTTATGAAATGTTTTTAAGCAAGCCGGAATTGACAGTTCAGCTTTTAAAATGGAATCCGGTACTAATGAAAAGTTGCTTATGCATGCAGTTGAAGGATACTGTTTATCGAACGGAGACAGAAAAAGCTGCTAAAAGTCAGGAAGAATAACTATTGTCTTTGGTTAAAATCCTCCTTTCAAAGGCTTTTTTCTTTCTGTCGAATGCAAAGTGTTTGAATTTTACAGGCAGCAGAAAAATAAATCGTGCATTATGGGAGCATATTCGGGTATAATAAAGGAGTTTGACAGGAAAATGCAGTAGTTTCCGCAAATAAATAGAGGACTTCATTAAGAGTAGAAGGAATTCTGAAGCATTGCATAATTATTTTATAAATGGATTGCATATCAAGGATTTTACAATTAAAATAGAAGAAGTATGTTTAAGAAAGTTGGGGAGTAAATGATCAATCAACCCGGGACTGCTGAACAGCCGATATTGACTAATCAGGAAAAGATGGTCAAAGGTTCAGCGTGGATGACAGCCAGTAATATCATTTCCCGCTTATTAGGAGCGGTTTATATTATTCCATGGTACGCCTGGATGGGGGAACATGCTGACGAGGCGAATAGTCTGTTTTCTATGGGGTATACAGTCTATTCACTGTTTTTGTTAATCTCTACAGCCGGTATTCCTGCTGCAATAGCGAAACAAACGGCACATTACAATTCTATGAATGAATACAAGATCAGCAGACAGCTGTTTTACAAAGCGCTGCAGATGATGGCCGTTCTGGGAGCAGTTTTTGCTTTGGTTATGTATATTTCAGCACCTGCACTGGCCAGTTGGTCAGGAGGCGGAGAAGAGCTGGTTCCAACGATGAAATCGTTAAGTCTGGCCGTGCTGGTTTTTCCGTGTATGAGTGTTATCAGAGGGTATTTCCAAGGAAATCAGGATATGATGCCCTTTGCCCTGTCACAGATTGTTGAACAAGTTGCACGTGTTTTCTATATGCTGCTGACTGCTTTCATTATTATGAAAGTCTTTAATGGCGATTATGTAGATGCCGTGACTCAGTCAACTTTTGCGGCATTTATCGGAATGATTGTCAGCTTTGTTGTGCTGTACTTTTATCTGCATAAACAAAAACCAATGTTTGATTACCTTGAAGCGCACAGCGCAAACAAGCACCAGGTTTCTCCTCAGGGCCTTTTAATAGAAACGTTTAAAGAAGCAATTCCGTTTATTATTGTTGGTTCTGGTGTAACAGTATTTAAATTAGTCGATCAATTTACGTTTTCTAATTTCATGCGGACATTTACGAGTTATTCGGATAGTCAGCTCCGTGAACTTTTTGGGGTTTTTAATGCCAATCCGGATAAATTGACGATGGTCGTCATTGCACTGGCCACATCTATTGCCATGGCTGGACTGCCGCTTATTACAGAAGCTGTGACTCAAAAAAAATATCGTGATCTATCTAAATTGATCAGCAACAATCTGCAGCTTTTTGCGTTTGTTATGCTGCCGTCAACATTTGGTATGATTGTATTGGCCAGACCGCTTTATACGTTGTTTTATCGTCCGGATGGATTAGGGACAAGTCTGCTTATTCAAGCGTGTTATGCAGGGTTGTTTATGGGATTGTATATGCTTATTTCCAACATGCTGATGGGGATGTACGGAAACCGGGCAGCAATCCGCTATTTTGCGATTGGATTAGCTGTAAAACTGATTGTTCAATACCCAAGTATTCGATTTTTGGAAGCATATGGTCCTCTAGTGGCAACCATGATTGGATTCAGTGTTTCATGCTTCCTGCTGATGCGTAAAATCAAAGAAATTTCCAAATTCAATTTGAGCCTGACGCTGCGCCGCAGTTTACTGATTTTTGTTATTACACTGATTATGATTGTTTTTGCCTTCCTGACAAAACAGTTTCTATATCTGTTTTTGAACCCGGATCGCAAAGGGCAGGCGTTTCTGATTGTTCTGATAGTAGCTGCAGTTGGAATTGCTGTTTATGGCTACATGACATTGAAGATTCGACTGGCAGACCGTTTGCTTGGGAAAGACGTGGATGGACTGCGTGCAAAGGTTAAGATTAAGTAGATAGAATACTTTGAGGCGTGGGGAAAGTCCTGCGCCTTTGTTTTATATAATGAATGTTAAAGCATGACGATAAGAAACTGGAAATCCTTTATGTGAAGTCAATCTATTTAACGGTGGCATTTTAAAATAGTGACTGAAGAATTAGAAGTAAGGAGCGGAAGACAATGCGACTGGATAAGTTTTTGGCAGATACCGGATGGGGAAGCCGTAAAGAAGTAAAAAAACTGTTGAAACAGGGAGTCATCACCGTGAATGACTTAGTAAAAAAGGATGGTAAAACGCAAGTTGACGAGAATAGCGATCGAGTTGCGTACGCTGGGGAAATACTTCATTATCAGAAATATTTTTATTATATGCTTCATAAGCCTCAGGGTGTGATTTCTGCAACAGAAGATAAGTATGATGAAACAGTGCTTGATTTACTGTCAGATGAGGATTTTCGTGAAGATCTTTTCCCGGTCGGCAGGCTGGACAAAGACACAGAAGGGTTGTTGGTTCTGACAAATGACGGGCAGCTGGCTCATCGTCTGCTTTCTCCAAAGAAGCATGTAGACAAGGAATACTTTGCACGAATTTCGGGGGTTGTAACAGAAGAGGATATTCAGCTGTTCAAAGAGGGCTTTGCGTTGAAGAACGGTGAAACAGTAAAAAGCAGCCAGCTGTTCATTGATTCTATAGATGATTCTGAAAAGCTTTCAGAGATTCGTTTGGTCATTCAGGAAGGAAAATTTCATCAGGTAAAAAGAATGTTTGAAGCAGTGGATAAAAAGGTTGTTTATCTCAAGAGGCTGCGCATGGGTGCACTATATTTAGATGAAGCATTGGCATTGGGCGAATATCGTCCGCTAACAGAGAATGAATTGATCCTGTTGGAAACTAGGGTGTGTCTGAAAAGGTAGCAGCATTCGAATTTTTCAGTGATTTTTATTGAAATCAAGGAAGAAAACACAGGTTATGTGGTTCATAAGCGAGTATTTATGACGAGGCGTTCGATAAAAATCATCAAACTATTCGCCGCTTGAGTTTTTAGACATGTCCTAGAGTTAAATAGTAGAAAAGAAGCGGCTGAAAGGACACTGAATGGGTTCTGCAGCCGCTTTTTCTATTCAATTTATTTTTCTTCAAATTGTTTCATGTAAATCGGCAGCTGCTCGGATATGCTGGTTGGCAGTACGACATACTGGGTTTTACTGAGGTCTTCTCCAATTAGGCTGTGAAGGTAGACTGCTGCGCAAAGGGCTTCTTCTTTCGCTGGGAATTGAGCAATGAAGCCAGTGATTATTCCTGCTAGTGTATCTCCCATGCCGCCGGTTGCCATTGCTGCTGTACCGATGGGGGTCTTATAAATAGTTTTGGAAGTGTAAATTTTGGTACAGTGACTTTTCAGCACGACCGAAGCCTTCAGCATTTCTCTGGCAGTTTGATTTGCTTTGTCCGTTTGCTGTTTAAGAGGTAAACCGCTTAATGCCTCCCATTCTCTCTGATGCGGAGTAAATATGGTTTGTTCTGGATTGTTTAACGGATAATCTTTCTCTGCGAACAAAGTGATTGCTGAGCCGTCAATAATCAGCCATTGCTTGTCTGTCTGACTTTCCAGTACATGGATCAGAAGATGCTGACTGATAAGACCTAACCCCAGTCCCGGTCCAATCAAAATGACATCCGCTGATTTTAGAACCCTGTCAATCAATTCTGTATCCAGCCAGTCAACAGCCATTGCTTCGGGGAGTCTGGCATGAAGCGGTGCGTGGTTCTTCCTGTCAGTTATGACTGTGACCAGCCCTGTCCCGGCGTAAATGGCTGCCTGCGCACTCATGATAATGGCGCCGCCGTACTGCTCGTTTCCGCCGATCAGAACCGCTCGTCCAAAGGTTCCTTTATGACTGTTTTCTGGACGTTTTGTAATCACTTTCTTTAAATTGTTTACAGATAATGTTTTCACGATTGTTCCTCCTCTCAATTCCTCAATCAGCTTTGAGATTCCGCATTTTTATTTATTTGATTTGTCAAATTAAGCTAGACAATTGTTCATCATTTAGGTAACTCAAAAATACTTCTAATGGTGTCTGATAGTTTAATGATTTTCTTGGTATGTGATTTCTTTTGGAGGCAACGGCTGAAATAAAGGCTAAGTCAACTTGATTAAAATCCATCGTTTTAGGAAGCCCATCTTTGCGCAATAAGCCGTTAGAATGCTTATTCAATCCACGTTGTGACGGTGTTCCAGAATCTGCAAAATAGATCGAACTATCCTTGTTATTACTCATATCTTTCCAATTTGAGAACTCTTTTCCACAATCAAAGGTAATGGATTTAAATAAGTTCTTGGGAATATTTTGTAACTATTTAGTGGTTGCTTTTTCGATATCTACTACTTTGCGATCGTCTGGTTTCAGCGTAATAATCACTTTTGACAGGCACTCAACCAGCGTGATGACGGTACTTTTATAATGAACGCCAACAATTGTGTCGCCGTCCAAATGACCAAATTCCCGGTTAAATTCAGGATAGTCAGTAATTCTTTCTGAAATAGTACGTTTAAACGCTTGCTTTCCACGACGCTCGTTGTACCCTTTGGGTTTTCTTTTTCCCTTCATTGGTAATTTTGCACAATCAAATTGATTGGCTTTGAACTTACGATAGAGTGTCCTGACAGAGCATGAAATAGGAAACGCTGCTCGACCGATAATCACATCTGGGATCCAACCAGCAACCATGGTTTGAATGTACTTCTGTTGATCTGCGGCTAAAATAATTGGACGTCTCCCACAACGTGCTTTATTTTCTTTATATTGAATGTTTACAGCGTTATTTACTCAGTATTATTATTTTTAGAAAATAATAATACTAGTAGAGCACCTAAAATCGTCGCTGTTACAGCTATTATAAATGATTTTATAAAATCTCCATTTTCAACAAATATATAAACTCCTGCTAATATGATAATAAAATATAATAAATAACGTATTCCTTTTTTCCGCATAATAATTAAGCAACTCCCGACGATAAAAATTTAAAGTATAGTTAATTTTACTATATTTGCTTTAAAATGCATAGACTTGGGTTGTTTTCATAGTATAAGTCTTTGAACCTAACTTAGATTTACTCTTTCCTTTAACTCTGTAAGTAGTTACAACTTTCTTATTTTCATAATTTCCAAGTCGCAATCCTGTATTTTTATCTACGCGACTGGGCCCTAATTCTCTAAAAGAGTATTTTACTTCAATTTTATTATGATTGGTGACTATCTTTTGTGGGATCAAAAAATTGAAGTAAATTATATGCCGGATTCCTAAGTGAGAACCGAAACATTCAAGTTAGAGCTATTGATTGTTGCACGAAATTTGATATTTATTATAGATGTTCCTACCTTTCTTTTTAAATAGTAGGTTGCCTGTTTTGAATGGTCAATTCGCAAAGATTTACGAGTAAATGAACCGGAGATAACAGTAGCGCTTGCGTTTTTTGTTGAAGTAATTGAGTTATTTTTTACAATCACCTGATAACTGGCTTTCCAGGAGCCCTTCCTTGCTGTTGAAACGGTATAAGTACCATTTCCCAACGCTCGAAAAAGAGAGGGCTCTTTTTCTATAGTAATAATTAGCGTTTCTCCTTTTTCCGTGACAATGCTGGAAATCTGCTTTTGTGTGTTGTATAGCGAATAGGTAACCGATTTTTGATCTTTTTCAGCATGGGAAACTGAGCTGTTACCAACAATGCAAAAAAATACTGAAACGCCTAAAATTAACACTTTTTTCACTATTATCACTCCTCGTTCTTTATAATTTAACAGTACAAAAGAAGGGATATAAAGGAAAGCACCGTTCTGTTTACAGTGTGTCAACGCATAGTTGCTTATCAGTATTGGCAAGAATATTAGGGGAGATGTAGATTCTTAAAAACGAGTGTTTTTAAGATGAATGATTCTACTTTATTAGCATACATGCACACTAGTTGTTTACTAAAGTATAGGAAAAATTTTCAGCCAGATGCTTTTTATCTGAAGGAGATCTGGATGTTAAATTAAAGGGTAAAAAATGAGGCTTTGGGTTAGAGAAAATTCAAGAACTATCTCTATATAAGGTTTTTGTTTTTATGCATTATAGAAAATGTAACCTGATTAACAGGAAAATAGATGTTCTTAAAATTAATTAAAGATTGACTTATGTAATTTTTTTGGTACTTAAAGATAAAAGAAATCGTTTTCTTGCTTTGGAGTATTCTTGAGAAATGACTTTTTTATGAAAACGTGTATTTTGTTAAAAATATTGGATGTTGTTGCGACTGGGAAAATTGATCAGTATTTGATGAAAGTATCTGTTTAACGTGAGGAGGAAAGTAAAGAAAGTCCGTTTATTTTAGAGGTTTGCAACAGAATCAAAATTTGTTCCTTTGAGAGAGAGATACAGAAATATTCTAGAAGGGGGGCGCCAATTGATTTTATAAAAGATAGATCGATCCTGAATTTTGTGTGAACATCTAAGTTCATATGAATTTCAAATGATGGAAATTATGATGTAGGGGAGAGGAATGATTTGAAAAAGTTCAACCGAATTTTAATTAGCCTAGTTGCTGCTATTTTATTGAGTGCAGCAGGTGAAGTTACGTCCATAAATGTACTATTTAGGGAACCTGGAAAGAAGGTTCTTTACTTGGCCGGCTTCTTCAAAAATATGATGATGGGGATCGTAGCATTATTTTAACGACAGCTGCTAACTCTTCAGTTGACCAGATACACAATAGAATGCCGGTGATCCTAGAAAAAAATCAGATTGATTCCTGGTTAAGTGATGAAGGGTTTGCTGAAGATTATCTAAAAGAACAAATGCCGGACTTGGTTAGTACAGCCGGTTGATCCTGTGATATAATAATAGGGCAGAAAAGTTTATGACGGTGGTGGCTTCTTCCTGAAAGGTGGTGGTGCTTATGTATGTAAGTACTGAAATCTATGAAAGGAGAAAGCTATTTTGTCAGCATTAGAGACAATTCAGTTATTATTAAGCTTTAGCATGTTTGTTATTGCTTTAGTAAAACTGATTGTTGACTTGCATAAAAACGACAAAAAAAACAACCGTCGATAAACTTGGCAGTTTATGGTTGTCTTAACAACTAAGAATTCTAGCGATTGCTGTCTTAAACAGTGATCTGCTGTTAAAGGGGATATGTTAGCGCATATCTCCTTTTTCATTGACATTATAGCATAATTTATTAACTGAAACTACTTTTTTATTATCGAAAGAAGTGAAAGTATTGAGAGCGACAGATCTGTTAACTATTTTACAAGTTGACTTCAGCTATTTGGATATCTCAGAAGTATTTCTGGAGTTTGATAATCAATTTTTCCATGCAGCAATCATTCTAAAAGTAAAATAAGCATTTTGCTGTGAAGTAATATGTGTTATTATTAATGTCTAAGAAATATTTATAGAATGGAAGGGATTTATATGAAAAAGTCTGGTTTGTTTTTTGGAGTAGTGGTTAGTTTTATATGTTTTATGCCGGATTCAGCTTTAGCTGAGGCAACTGATGATACTTTACAAGAGGAAATTATTGAAAGAGAGATAGAAGTTATTGATCCGTCAACTTATACTCATGAAATTCCTTCATTGACTAATATCGGAGAGACACAAGTTGTAATTGATATTGATAAATGGGAAGAAGAGATAAAGAAGGAGTATTCTGCTGATAGTGATGTTCCGGAAGAGGATATTAGTATCTTATCCCTAGAAGAGTACAATAACGGAACACTACCAGAACAAGTTGAAAATCGAAGTTTAGAAGATCTTATAAGTGTCAACGAACAAAACAAAAAGCTGACTCGCGGTTCAGCGTATACTGGACCAAACTTAGTAAATAATTCCATTGCAAAAATATATGTGTTCTTTGATGATGGGAGTGGTAATCTGATTATGGGGGAAGCCAGTGGATTTAAAGCTTCCAATGCGAAAGTTGGGACAGCTGGACACGTAGTTTATGATAAAGAAAGCGGCCTTGGTTGGGCAAAAATGGCGACAGTAAATTTTGGCTTTTATAATGATCCTAGGATTGGTTGGATTGCTTCTTCGATCTATACAGTCAGTAAAATGAATACAAATCAAGATTGGCTTAACGCAAGTAGCCATTCTCAAGGAATCAGATCTGATTTCGGTTCTTTATATGTTACAAAAACATCCGGTACAATACCGTCTAATTTAAACATGTTAGCAACGCCACCAAGTAGTTTGAGTGGTGCTGTATCATGGGGATTCAGTTATCAATCAAGATATTTAACTCGTTCTGTTGTCGATGTTAAGACAAGTGTTATTAGGAGTGATTGGTTTGACTGGGTATATGGAGATCCTAATGGTATTATGTATGAGTCAATGAGTGGTGGTCCATTATTGAATTCTGCCGGACAAGTAATAGGAATTAATTCTTCTTCTATGAACGATGTTAATCAAACTGTTGTATATCCCAAAATTAATTCTAGTTCGTACAACTTGATAATGAAGTAACTAAAAACAATAGACAAGCTTTCGTGAAGATAGTTTGTCTATTGTTTCCTATTCTTAGAAACTTGAAAAATGCGGCACTCAGATTCAAATTTACCTTTTTTTAGATTGTACAGTATATGTTTATTGGATCAGTTTTAGGAATTCGTTCTTTATAAAATTTATAGTGTAATCTATAATTTTCATTTTTGTCTAGATAACTAATGTCAATTTTTGTCTTAGAAGAATAAGAAGTATTTGCCGGAATATCAATGGTTAATCCTAGAGACGATTTACCTGTATAGTTATTATGTGCTGTTACCCATTTTTTATTTTCCAGTATTTCAACAGTATAATTATTAGGATCGAATTGAATCGTGTAGTCCGAATTGTTGGTAATTACAGGCAAAATTGTATTTTCGTCCTGAATTTCATAAGCTAGTTTAATTTCGTTTGTATCGTTTTCATTTACTAATTTCTTTTTTAAAGATTGGTCTTGTTGTTTTGTACAACCGGAAATTATACAAGTTAGGAAGATGAGTAAGATAAAGGATTTTTTTTTCATATCCACCTGGCCTCTCAGTAGTATGGTGTTCTTCAAGTGAAGTATACCATAATAATTGTTTTCTGTATGTTTAAATTTAGTAAGGTTCATTGATACTATTCTGATGACCAGATACACAATAGAATTTTGATTAGTACTGCAGTTTGAGACTATGCTATAATAAACAACTTCCATAAAACAAGTTTTAATAATAAAATTTGAACTCAGTGAATATGATCTTTTACAAATACAAAAGAAGACTTGTAAAATCCATAAGTCTTTTTTTTGCCGAGTAGTCTATGTTTTGCTTGTATTTTTCCAATGCTTAGTAAAATGATTTTCTGCACCATTATCCTTAAAGCATTTTTTCATCATAGTCTTTATATCTTCTGGACTTTTCCCATTCAAATCAGCTTCTAAATCTGGGAAATAATGGGAATTTGTATTAAATAGGTTCTTAGCATCTTTATTGTCTTTATAGAAGTCTTCTTTTCCATTAAAAATAATGAAAGTCTCTATAATTCTTCTAATAGGGTTTAGCATCATTTCCGGTTTGTCTTCTGTATATAAAAAGACAAGTTCATGCCACAATGCCTCATAGTTGGTTTTAAAATCTTGCTGCTTATTTTCAATTTTACTAATTTTTGTTTGAGTATTACATCGTTGGAGTTTATAAAAATTATTCTCTTCAAAAGCGTTCTTTCCATCTCTTCTATTTTTTATGTCAAACGAACAATTAAGATAGAAAAAAATATTGTGTGTTAGTAGAATAAATTTATCAGAATTCGATTTTTTATCGCATTTTTTAATTATTTTCTGAAGTTCATCAATTATCAAATACTGCATAGTATCATCATTTGACGTCATAGGGTCATCAAAAATAATAACTCTATCAGCATCTCTAGGAGTGTCTGGAACTTCTTCAAGTTTCTCGATGAAATACAAAAAAGCGATAATATTCTTTTCTCCTGTCGACAATTCTGTGATAGGTCTAGTCTCTCCGTAAGGGTCCTGAATTTCGTAGAACTCTTGATTTTCAACTTTTTTTCTAACTAGTTCAAATGAAACTAAATATCTCAGCCTATCATTTATATTATTTGCTAACTTCTCTGTATTTTTGGTTTTTTTCTTTAGTCGTGTAATATCATCATTTATTGAGTCAATTTTCTTTTTCTCGATCTTGATTTTTGATACCTCATCGTCAAAATCATTTTGTGCTTCTTCTTGTTTTTTAATTAATTCTTCAAGTCTAACTAACTCAGAATCTAATTTGTATTCATCAACTATTCTATTTACTTCATGTAGTCTTAAGGCTTGCATCGCTTCTTTTTGTTTTAACTCTAGATTATCGGCGAACTCATTATTTAACTTAATCAAACTATTGTACTCAGAAGCAATATCATCAAATGTTTTAGGGATAGCTAAACTTAATGCCTCATCTTCTTTAAATAAATTTTTATCTTTCTCATTGAGTGCTATTACGAGGTCATCTAGAAAAGAAACTTGAGATTCAACCAAACTCTTAGCATCTTCTCTTATACTTTCTGCTTTTTCAAAAAAATCAGGGTAAAAATCTTCACTTTTTATTGTCATGGATAAAAGAGATTTTTTTAGAACATCAATTTTATCTCTTCCGTTTGAAATTCTTTTTTTTAAAAGTTCTACTTCGTCAGCAGAAAAGTACCTTTTTAATAAATCCATTCTCTCTGAGGTGATTAAATTACCACAAAAGGAACATTCTTCTCCTGGTTTATGGATATGCATACCACTTTGAGCAAAATTAGTTTTCTTAGAATTATTATCTAATTCTCTCAAAACAATTTTGCTTTCTACTTTTGCTAAAAGTATTTCATTTACCGACTCTTGGTATTTTGAAAAATTAATCGCAGGGAAACTAATAGCTTTTGCTGTCTTTTTATTAGACCCTAAAATCTTTCTGTTCTTTTCTAGTTCATCCTTTTCGAGAAACTTAGAAATTCCTATCTCTTTTTTGAAAGAGTTCTTTCTATACGTGCGAGCGTTTTCAACTAGTTGGCTATTTTTAGATATCATGGTCGCAGAGTTAGTGTAGAATGTTTCAATCGTTCTCTCTTTATCTACTTTTTCTTTTTTACTTTTTTCAAGTTTTGAATATGTGTTTTCTTTACTTTTGTCTTCAGGCTCATTAATTTCTTTCGACATTTTTTCTATCTCAAGTGAAATAGTCTCTTTTTCATATTCTTTAGCAGTAATTTGTTGATTTATGGAAGTGTTCTCCTCACCTAATATCACAGCATTCAACCTATTATCTTCGCCGATTATAGAATCAAACCCTTGAAACGTATGAATATCCAGATTATTTTCAAATTGTTCTTTTACAAGATAAGTAATTGTTGATTTTCCGGTCCCATTTTTTCCAAAAACAAAATTAACTTTCTTGTCAAAAACAATTTCATTACTGGAAAACACATTAGTTTTATTAAAGTTTAACTTCATAGATAATCCCCATTTCTGCTTCTCCAAAAAGCCTTAGTCTGTCTTTCTGACAATTTTCATTTCTCCAATTACTATTTCTTTCTTAATTAATTATATCAAATAGTAAACAATATCACTAGCTAGACTATTGATTTAAAAAGTAATGTAGATATTTTAAAATCACTTCAATAAGGCATCTATATAAGTCTGTAGTTTTGAGGACTACAGGATTTTTATCTATATCTTCTTTTACCCATTCCCGCCATTCCGTTTTACCATATATATGTAATACAAAATAATATATATGGAGGTTTCCAATATGGAAAAACAGCAGAAAAAGAAAGTAAAGGAACTGGAGAAATTAGAAAAGGTAAAAATCGGCTACGCTCGTGTTTCATCTCAGGACGATCGGCAAAAATTAGGTTTGGAAGTTCAGACGGAAGCACTAAAGAATTGCGATATTATTTTCAGTGAGAAACAGTCTGGAGATAACGACAACCGCCCCGAACTGACAAATGCTATATCCCTTGTTAAACAACTAGCTAAGCAGAACAAACTTGTTACGCTACAGATTTACAAGCTAGACCGCCTCACTCGTAAAATGCTGGGTTCTGTTGCAAAGTTCTAAAATGAATATATTTTCCTTACGTTGATCCGGATCTTAAACTGGCATTTCCAATAAACCATTGATTTCTATGCAGACTGAAAAGCCGAAGAGAGTTCCCTCTTTTCGGCTTTTCTTGTAGATTCCGCGAATGGCTTCCATGCCCTTAATCTTGATGTAAGTTTCATCCATTTTCTGCGAATAAAAGGACTGTTTCTTTTTCCTTTTCCAGAGCTGGTATAATAGCTTACCATATTCCTGTACCCACCGATAAATCGTTGTGTGACTAACATGAATCCCACGATCATAAAGGATTTCTTGGACTTCTCGATAACTGAGGTTGTAACGAAGGTAGTAGCCAACGGCTACAATAATCACGTCTCTTTGAAATTGTTTTCCTTTAAAATGATTCCTGACTATTCCTCCGGCTATCTTTTGTACCTAGTGTAACCTAAAATCAGCTTATGGAAAACTTTACAACAGAACCGTTTAGCTGTCTAGCTTAATTTTACTATCGGCGTTATCATAACAGAATAGTCGAGATTCTTTGAATAGAAAAGTATTTCTCTTTTTTATTTTTCCTATAGTTAGTGGTATGATGGGAAAGAAGAATAATTTATGGGAGTGAAGAAACGGATGACAATCAACTGGCAAAAAGAAGTGGAAGATCGCAAAGAAGATCTCCTTGAAGATTTAAAAAACCTGTTGCGTATCAACAGTGAACGGGAAGATGATAAAGCAACAAAAGAAGCCCCGTTTGGACCAGGACCGAAAGCTGCATTGGAACACATGCTGTCCTATGGTGAACGTGATGGATTTACTGTTAAAAATGTTGATAACTATGCCGGTCATATTGAATATGGCGAAGGAACTGAAACATTAGGTGTCTTTGGACATATGGATGTAGTTCCTGCCGGTGATGGCTGGGATACGGACCCTTATGAGCCGGTAATTAAAGATGGAAAAATCTTTGCACGCGGTTCAAGCGATGATAAAGGACCAAGCATAGCTGCGTATTACGGCTTAAAAATCATTAAAGAGCTGGGCTTGCCGTTATCTAAGAAAATCCGTTTTGTTGTGGGTAGTGATGAAGAAAGCGGCTGGGCAGATATGGATTATTACTTCCAGCACGAAGAAGCGCCTGATTTCGGTTTTTCACCAGATGCTGAGTTTCCGATCATTAATGGAGAAAAAGGAAATGTGACAATTTTCGCTCAGTTTAAAGGAACAAACGGCGGGACATTTGAACTGCAGAGATTCCATTCCGGACTGAGAGTCAATATGGTTCCGGGAACAGCAGAAGCGATCTTTACAATTCCATCAGACTTGTCAACAGAAGCGTTCATTCTTTCCTTTAATGCTTTTCTTGCTGATTTACCGGTAGAAGGAGAAATCAGCATTGAGGATAATATTGTGACATTGAAAATTACTGGTAAAGGTGCACATGGTGCCAGCCCACAGTCAGGAATTAATGCAGCCACATTCTTAGCAGACTTTATCAAGGACTATGATTTTGGCGGAGCTGCCAAAGCCTTCATCCACACAGCTGCTTTTATTCACGAAGATTTTTATGGAGAAAATCTGGGTGTTGCTTATGAAGATGAAAAGATGGGACGTTTAACAATGAATGCCGGCTTATTCAACTTTAATAAGGATGCTGAAGAAGGAAATTTGATCAGCCTGAACTTCCGCTACCCTAAAGGAATAACTGCAGATGAGCTGGAAGCTGGTGTTCGTCGGGCAATCGGCGGTCTGGAAACCGTGATTATTCAGGACGAGCGCAACCAGAAACCGCATTATGTTCCTACGGATGATCCATTGGTTAAAACTTTGCTGCAGGTTTATGAAGACCATACTGGAGAAAAAGGGGAAGAAAAAATTATCGGCGGCGGTACATACGGACGTTTGCTGAAACGTGGTGTTGCCTATGGTGCGATGTTCCCCGGTTATGTAGACACGATGCATCAGGCGAATGAATTTATGGAGCTGGATGATCTATTCCGGGCAGCGGTGATCTATGCGGATGCTATTTATCGTTTGGCGAAGTAAAGACTGTTTAAAATCATGTTTATTCAGTCTATATCCTAGATTCAAGGGGTGTCTTTGGCAAAAGGGCAGTTGAAAAACTGAATAAAAATGATGTTGAATCGGGAACTTGGCGGGATATAACTACTAAATATAGTAGAAAATTCCGCCAGTTTTTTTACCCAATTTCTTTGTTAGTTGATAGTCTAGCTTCCATAATATCAATTACATTTGAAGTTGTTTCGTCTTTAATATGTGTGTAATACTCTGTCATAGTAATGTTCTTATATCCGAGACAACTTGCGGTGTGTTCTGCTGCTACACCAGCAATTATTGCTTGAGTAGCAAAGTTGTGTCTCATTACGTGAGGTATTACTTTAATGTTTGTTTCTGTAGAGACTAATTGAAAGTAACGGTTTAATTGAGACATGTTGAAGGGAAAAGTTGAAGCGACTTGTACGGTTGTCTATAAAGACAATGATACACAGTTGATCCATGAAATGTTTTATGAATTGACCCTTGAAACAATTGAAGATAATAAATCTTCGATTAAGGAGCTAAGGTGATGAAAAAAAGCATTTTTTTATTTTTGCAGCTCTTCTTCTCTCTGGTTGTTCTTCAAATAATAAGAATGATCAAACTGATAAAATCAGAGAACAGGAAAGACAAATTGAATGTTTGACTTCTGAAAAAAGAGAGCTTGAAATGTTGCTTGAAAGTGAAAAGCGAGGTCAGGATAAAAGCGATCAGCTCCAAAAATTAAGAAGGAGTATCCGAAAATTGTCAAGGAATCTATTCATAGAATGACTAGCTGAGAATTGATACACTGCGCTTCGCTTTGATCACATCAACTTCTATGTATGAAACATACGAGAATTGACAGGCTTCATTAGGATTGCTTTAGCAGAGTAGATGAAGTCCTGCTACCTAGTCGGTGAAGGACCTGGAGCGCCTCATATTTTCAGGACCGTTTGGCTTATTTCTGAAGGAGTTGCTCCTGCGGTTACTCGTCGCAAAAAGAATTTTTGCTTTTGTTCCGCCGTGTATTCGGGGGTAGACACGAAGAGAATTTGGAATTTTATTTCTATCTCACCGTCACCCTATTTCTACCCATCAGTCCTACTTGACAAAGAGCCGCAAAAAATCGGCAGTAGGACTCTTTAAAAAGAGCTTCTGCCGATAAATAATTTGTTGAAAAGCTGAATAAACAGGGGGACAAGAAAAGAGCAGCCCCCGACCTTATCTTCCGTTCATCAAGTCGTCCAATTCAACAACTTTGCTGTACTCATCAATTTTTGATATACCAATCACTTTATCCAGATCGATGACAAAGGCAATGCCGTTGCCGGGCTTGAAAATTTTCATCTCGATACTTAAAGCATTTAACACAGTATTGGTCAGAGATTCAGGGACGATAGTGAGAACGATATCCTTTTCAGGCTCAATATCTATACCTAAAAAACGGCCTGCATCATGAACTCCAGCACCCCGTCCGTGAAGAATTGTACCGCCGGGAGCTCCTGCTTCTTTTGTGATTTCAATAACATCGGAACCGGTACCGCCGTCAACAATTGTTACGATTAATTCCAAATTTAAAGCCACTAATTTTTTCATATTACCCTTCGTCCTCCGCTAATTTTTGTAGTTCTAATTTATTTTTCTGATCCCGTTCATCGTTTAATTTATAAATATATCCCAAAACAAGTGTTGATAAAATTGGTGCCAGTGCAATCATTGCCACTACGCCAAAACCGTCAATTAAAGGATCTCGACCTTCCAGCTGACCTGCAATCGCCACACACATAGATAAAATAAATGTGGAGCACATGGGACCGGTTGCTACGCCGCCATTATCGAATGCCATTGCCAAAAACATTTTATCGACCTTTCTGCCTAAAAGAAAGACTAAGATGTAACCTGGAATTAAAAAGTAATAGAGAGAGAATCCTGCCAGAAGCCGCCACATGGATAAGCTGACTGCTGCTCCCACTCCGATTGAAACAAACAGCAGCATGATTTTTCCTCGAATACGACCTTCACTGATGTTCTCAATTTCTTTAACCATCACATGAATTGCTGGTTCGGCATAGCCGACCAAAAAGCCCATCAGAAAGCCTAAGGGAATTAAAATATAGTTATAGTCCAGTGAGGCCAGTGAAGCTCCCAAGTGTTTTCCTACAGGGACATAGGCAATATTTACGCCATGAAGAAATAGAATAAGACCGATAATTGTGATTAGAAATCCAATCATAATTTTAGCAAACCGTCGTTTTCTAAGTTTGAAGCTGATAAAATTCAGGACGACAAAAATAATAATAATAGGTGCCACAGCCATCAGGACTTCTTTGGTAACTTCCCCTAAGCCGCTAAACAGTCGAGTAGCAATTGTATCCACATTCATCGGAAGATAACCCCCAATGTCATAACTGCCAGGATAGGTCCCAGTGATGCTATTCCCACCATACCAAAGCTGTCGTTCTCACGTGGTTTTTGTTTGATCATTGATGTGACGCCGATAGCCAGCGATAGAATAAATGGAACGGTGATAGGTCCGGTAGTAACGCCGCCTGAATCAAAAGCGATAGGCATAAATTCCGGACTGGTGAAAAATGAAGCAATCAGCACAAAAACATAGCCGATCAGCATCATTTTGTAATAAGAAAATTTGAACATGATCCGCATTAATGCAAATGCCAGAAATATGCCGGTACCTACACTGACAACACCGAGAATCAGCAGCCGGGAAATTTCTCCGTCAGAGATCTCATTGACCTGCTGCCCCAGAACCTGTACAGATGGTTCTGCAATCGTAATAACAATTCCAATAAGGAATCCTAAACCAAGAATAATACTTAAGCTTTTCTTTTTGACCATAAATTTACCAACCAGGTCTCCCACTGCCATCATGGAATGGTCCGCCCCAAATAAAAACAGTGCCATTCCGATAATCATAATTCCTGCGCCGATTAAAAAAATAATCAGGTCTTCGGCTGGTAACGGTGCAAATGCAAAAGTTAAGATAATAATCAGCAAAGTCATTGGTGCAATAGCCATTAATACATCCTGAAATGATTTTCGCATGCATCCTCCTCCTTTGTATTTTTTTCGTACATTTTTAGTATAACCTAAAATAAATGTAATTTGGGGGTTGACGTGACATTGTTAAGTAATGTTAAAATAAAACTACCAAAGAACGTACGTTCTCTTTTGAAGGGAGGAGCAATTGCTGCTTTGAAGAAATTGCTGAAAGAAGCAGGTTGTCTCAGAATGAAAAAAGGGACATAAAGACAAGATATTAGTAAGAAAAAGAAGGATAACGTATACTTAATTGGTGCAGCTTGAAGATTTCAAGGGGAAAAAGAGGTGGAGAGATGATAGAGTTTCAAGAGGTTTCAAAGAAATATGGGAATCAGACTGTCTTGACAGATAATAATCTGGCGATTCAAGATGGAGAATTTTTTGTTCTGGTTGGACCAAGCGGAAGCGGTAAGACGACTACACTTAAGATGATTAATCGTCTAATTGAACCGACAGAAGGGGATATTTATTTTGATCATAAGCGTATTATTGATTATGATCTGAAAGAGCTGCGGTTGAGAATCGGTTACGTTCTGCAGCAGATTGCCCTGTTTCCGAATATGACAGTAGCTGAAAATATTGAACTGATACCAGAAATGAAAAACTGGAAAAAAGATGAGCGCAGACAAAGAACCAGGGAACTTTTGGAAAAAGTCGGACTTCCCCCGGAAGAATATATGCAGAGAAAACCTTCAGAGTTGTCTGGCGGTGAACAGCAGCGTATTGGTATTCTGCGGGCAATCGCAGCAAAGCCTGATATTATTTTAATGGATGAGCCGTTCAGTGCACTGGACCCAATCTCCAAAAGCCAGCTGCAGCTGCTGATAAAAGAACTGCACAAAGAGCTGTCCGGCACAATCATTTTTGTTACCCATGATATGAATGAAGCCATGCTTTTAGGAGACCGCATTTGTATTATGAGAGACGGAGCAGTGATTCAGGTGGATAAACCGGATCAGATTAAAAAGCATCCGAAAAATGATTTTGTTGCACAGTTCTTCAAAAATGATTCACTCAGTCTGGCTGATTATCGTGTGGAGGATTTAGCAGCTATGGACTTGCTTGAAATAATAACGGGGACAGCAGGGCGATCAGTGACGATGGAAACAGGACTTGACGAAGTCGTCCGCCGGTTAGCTGCTAACGAAAAGTTGAACCTGCAGCTTGAGGAAAATCAGCAAGCGCAAGTTACTTCCCAGACAATTGTTGCATTTCTGCAACAGCAGTTAGAGGCAGGTGAACCGTTGGATGACTAATTTAATCGAAACATTTATGTCGAGGAAAGAAGATTATGCTCAGGCGCTGGTGGAGCATATTCAACTTTCTTTGCTGTCTCTGCTGATCGCCATTCTAATTGCTGTCCCTGTTGCTGTTTTATTAACACGCTACAAGAGAATTGCGGAAGCTGTTTTGCAGATTACAGGAATCTTTCAGACAATCCCATCACTGGCATTGCTGGGTCTTCTGATTCCATTGATTGGTATTGGCAGTCCACCGGCAATTATTGCACTGGTGATGTATGCCTTGTTTCCAATTCTGCAGAATACCTATACAGGTCTGACAGAGATTGATCCTTCACTGGAAGAGGCGGCAGAGGCATTTGGAATGTCCAAAAAAGAGAAGCTTGTGAAATTCGAGCTGCAGCTGGCATTGCCTTATGTCATTTCCGGTATACGGACAGCAGCAGTTATGATTATCGGGACAGCAACACTGGCAGCCTTGATTGGTGCCGGTGGATTGGGTTCGTTTATCCTTTTGGGGATTGATCGAAACAATGTTTCATTGATCTTAATCGGTGCGATTTCATCAGCCGTTCTGGCAGTGCTTTTCAATTATGGGATTCATCTGCTGGAAAAAGCCAGCGTGAAAAAGATTGTGACTGCCTTTGTTCTGTTGTTTGCTTTGCTGGTGGGTTCTTTTGTGTATACAACTTACGAAGGAGAACAAAAAAGACTGACTATTGCCGGAAAGCTTGGTGCTGAGCCGGATATTATCATTAATATGTACAGGGAACTGATTGAAGAAAATAGCGATGTTAAAGTAGAGCTGAAGCCGAACTTCGGTAAAACCACCTTCTTGTATAATGCGCTGAAATCAGGTGAGATTGACATTTATCCTGAATTCTCTGGAACGGTTTTGGAAACCTTTTTACCTGAAAATACCAATACATCCAATGATCCGGAGGAAGTGTATGAGTATGCAAGAGATGAGATTGCCAAACAAGACAATCTGGCTTATCTGGAACCAATGAGCTATCAAAATACTTATGCTGTGGCTGTGAAGAGAAGTTTTGCAGAAGAGTATAAGTTAAAAACAATTGAAGATTTGAAAGGAATCGCCAGTCAGCTGAAAGCCGGGTTTACTTTGGAATTTATTGATAGAGATGATGGCTATAAAGGAATAGAAAAGCTTTATGGTGTGACGATGAGTGTTCAATCTATGGAGCCGTCCCTGCGTTATCAGGCAATTGATAATGGGGATGTTAATGTGGTGGATGCCTACTCAACCGACAGTGAGCTGAAGCAGTATGATTTGGTTGTTCTGGAAGATAACAAGCAGCTGTTTCCGCCCTATCAGGGAGCTCCTCTGTTGAGAGAAGAAACGCTGGAAGAGTATCCAGAGCTGGAAGAATGGCTGTCTCCCCTAGTTGGAAAAATTACTGAGGAAGAAATGAGCGAAATGAATTATAAAGTGAATGTGGAAGGACAGGACCCGCAGGAAGTTGCTCATATGTATTTGGTTGAAAATGAGTTGATTAACGAATAAAAAAACAGGAACTATTCGTTTGACTTCTTATATAAGGAAATAGAATAGCCATTCTAATTTGAGAGCGGGACAAAAGCGATCAGCTCCGAGAATTAAGAAGAAATATCCGAAAATTGTCAAGGAATACTATTCATAGAATGAATAGCTGTGAATTGATACCTTCCTGGAGCTTCTCATACTTTCAGGATCGTTCGGCTTAATTCCGCAGGAGCTGCTCCTGCGGTTATTCGTCGCAAAAAGAATTTTTGCTTTTGTATCGCCGTTTATTCGGGGGTAGACACGAAGAGAGTTTGGAACTTTATTTCTGTCTCACTCTCAAAGCCGAATAAACGGTGTTCCAAACAAAGCTAAATTAAAATGTGTCTCTCCGGGTCTCGATTCACTCTGATCCTCGATACAAAGCTTTAAAGTCTTGCAAGCTTTGTTAAAAAGAGTAAAATTTACCATTAATAACTGATTTTTTTTACAAGTTTCGTTATAATGTAAGAAAATACTATACAGGAGCGTTGCAGATGAAAAAAGCAGACCGTCAGCGATTGATTCGGCAAATCATTACTGAAAATGAAATAGAGACACAGGAAGAATTAATTGCCCGTTTAGAAGCGGCAGGTGTAAAAGCAACTCAGGCCACTGTTTCTAGAGATGTAAGAGAAATGAGTATCGTGAAGACGCACGGTGCAGCTAATAAAGTAAAGTATGCTATTTTTTCTCAGCAGCAGACAGCAAGTCAGGAAGACAAGTTGAAAGAATCGGTAAAGGATTCCGTTATACGCATAGAAAAAGTTCAGTTCATGGTGATTGTACATACAGATATGGGCAGAGCGGATGTTGTAACAAATTTCCTTGATGAGGTAAATTACAGTGAGGTCGCAGGAACTGTAGCAGGAGTGGATACAATCATCATTATTGCACGATCAGAAGAGGATGCAGTAGCTATTGTCGAACGATTTGAAGCAATGATGAGGAATGAATAAAAAAAAGAGCTGAAATTGAAGGGAGAACTGACTACATGGATTTAAAAGCGTTGCAGAATGGCTCTGATTTTCGAGGAATCGCAGTAAGTACAGAAGAGTATATCGCAAACCTGACAGTGGAACAGGTGAAGAAAATCGGTATTGGCATGCTTCACTGGCTGATTGATCAAAAAGGACTCAAAGATAAATTTGAATCAGGAGTATTGAAAATCGGCATTGGTCACGACAGCAGAATTACAGCAGGAGAACTGAAACAGGCGTTGGTTGACAGCTTTACAACACATCAGGTTCAGGTGCTGGATTTTGGCTTGGCAACAACACCAGCGATGTTCATGGCAACACAATTTCCTCAATATGACTGCGATGCTGCAATCATGATTACGGCCAGTCACTTGCCTTACTATTTCAATGGGTTAAAACTGTTTACCAAATCAGGAGGGGCAGAGAAAGCAGATATTACATATATTGCTGATCATGCTGACAAAGAACTCCCTGAATCAACAGGAACAGTTGTAAGGAAAGATATTTTGACGGACTATGCAGCGGATATGGCGGCGAAAATTAAGAAGGGGATGAAAACAGAAGCAGACAAGCCGTTAGCCGGATTCCGTATTATTGTGGATGCAGGAAACGGCGCCGGTGGATTCTTTGCTGAAAAGGTACTGGGAGCATTAGGTGCGGATACAACAGGCTCACAATTTCTGGAGCCGGACGGCACATTTCCAAATCATATACCTAATCCGGACAATAAAGAAGCAATGGACAGTATTCGTCAGGCGGTGCTGGATAATCAGGCAGACTTGGGTGTTATTTTCGACACAGATGTTGACCGTTCGGCGGTTGTTGATCGGACAGGTGAAGTCATTAACCGCAACAATCTGATTGCTGTACTTGCTACCATTGTGCTGGAAGAGTATCCGGGCAGCAGTATTGTAACTAATTCACCGACTTCCAGCCATTTAAAAGCGTTTATTGAAGAAAAAGGCGGGAAACAGGTCCGCTATATCTCAGGCTACAGAAACGTTATCAATAAAATGATTGAACTGAATCAGCAGGGCATCGAAACACCTCTGGCAATTGAAACCAGCGGGCATGCAGCATTCAAAGAAAATTATGATTTAGACGATGGGGCGTATGTAATTGCTAAATTACTGATGCTTTTGCCCCGCTTGAAGGAAGAAGGAAAAACAGTCAGTGATTTGATTCTCAGCTTGAAACAACCTGTTGAAGTACAGGAGGTTCGTTTTAAAATTCTTGCTGAGCAGGTGCGAAAATATGGTGAACAAGTAATTGCTGATATGGCTGAGTTTGCGGAAAAGACACCAGGACTTTCCGTTGATCCTGAAAATGATGAAGGCATTAGAGTAGATGCAGCAGAACACTACGGCAGCGGCTGGTATCTTTTAAGAATGAGTCTTCATGAACCGCTGTTGGTACTTCAAGTGGAAAATGACGAGGCAGGTAAGAATCAGGTAGTTTTTGAAACGCTGCAGGGATTCTTTGAATCGTATGATTTATTGGACAAGACAAAATTAGAGGATGTACTGAAATAGTACGCTTATAAAAAAGAGATTGTGCCAAAGCTTCTCCATGCGACGAGTAATCACAGAGACATGGAGGAGCTTTGCTTCTACGCTTTTTCGAATGCTCGAATCATACAAAGACTGGAACACCGTGTATTCGGTTTTTAGGGGATATGACATACTTTTGTCACATCCCTTTTTGCATTAATTACGAATGGAGAATTTACTCAATAGATGGCGCAGTAAATAAGTTTTACCATAACCCCGGATTTGCCTGAACAAGAATCTCTTGGTTGGTAAACGGGTGAATCAGATGAAGTTCATAAGCGTGCAGCATTAATCGTCCTTCTGTAGACGGGGCATATAAAGGATCATTGATAATTGGATGACCTTCACTCGCCAGATGAACACGTATCTGATGTGTTCTGCCGGTTTCAAGTGAACAGAAAACCGCTGTTTGCCGCGTAACCGGATCATAAAAAGCTTTTTCAATATGAGTGACAGCCAAAGCGCCTTTTTGCTGATCAATGACGCGCTTTCTTCGATCATGCCGATGCCGGCCGATATTTTTTCGAATTGTCCATTTTTCTTTATCAATCTTTCCGGAAACAAGCGCCTGATAGTGCCGGGAAATTTGTTTTGTTTCCAGCATGCGGCTTAAAATCGGCAGTATGAAAGGATTTTTGGCAAAGACAATACAGCCGCTGGTTTCTGTATCCAAACGATGAACAACATAGGGAAATTGATTTTTCGGCTCAAGATACGCAGCCAGCTGATTTAAAAAAGTATTTTGTTCATCAGGTTCGTTAGGATGTGTTTTAATTCCTGCAGGCTTATTTAAAATAATCAAATGTTCATCTTCAAAGAGAATATCCAATGGGACAGCTATGCCGATCTGTGCTTTTGGTGTCGAATAATCGCCGCCTTCAAAGGTTAGAATAATTTGGTCACCGGCTTTTACAGGAAAATGAAATGGAACGGGTTGTCCATTCACAGAAACATTTTTTCGTATACGCAGAAAATGCCGGACTTTTTTTGGAACCAGCCAGTTTTTTTCCAGCAGGCTGCTGACAGAACACTCCTGGAAATCTTCAGGTAAAGTGATGGGAATCTCCATATATAATTACTCCTCTGTTTATAGTAAAGGCTCAAATACTTATGTTTTCCAGTGTAGCAAATTAAGAGGGAAGGTCAATAGGGATTATGAATTTGTTTGCAGCTTAAAGTTGAGTTGATGGATGAAGAGGCAGTTCGCTTTTCTTAGTTAATCCATTATGAAAGCTGCATTTAGGAGAATTAGTAAAAAAGACAAAAAAGTACCCGCCCTTTGGGGGAGGGCGGGAAAAGGAGTTAAAAATGAAAAAGTGTTGTGTTAGGGTTTGTTTAATTGGTATGAATATATAATAGCTTGAAGATGTGAATTTTTTGTGTAGGAAACCTTTCGAAAGTGTAAAAGATTTACTAATGAATTATTAAATACTGAGAAATTTTGAAAAGCTGCAACAGAAATCTTATCAGGGGAAAAGTTCTTATCCGTGATTGAAGAGCGTATTCGCCATGTCATGGATTTTGAGAATTTAAAAAATGGGAAGATAAATGGGCACCTTAAAATAGCTTTCTATTTTTTGACTGTAAAAATATTTTTAGCAGAGCAATAGAAAAAAATAAAAAAGTACCCGCCCTTTGGGGGAGGGCGGGAAAGGAGTTAAAAATGAAAAAGTGTTGTGTTAGGGTTTGTTTTGGTATGTCTTTATATTACAAGGGAGATGTGAATTTTTTGTGTCTATTTTTTTGATAAATTTAAAAAAATGCATGATGAAACTTTAGCTTTTATTAACATCTTTTAAAAGTAAACTCTTTGAGAACAGATAGACGGGACCGTGATATAAGTATGTCTGAGATCCCTAAAACCGAATAAACGGTGTTCCAGTCTTTGTATGATTCGAGCATTCGAAGAAGCGTAGAAGCAAAGCTCCTTCATGCCTCTCTGATTACTTGTCGCATGGAGAAGCTTTGTCACAACCGCGTTCTGATCGGGCGGTTTGACTGTGGTCTCAATAGCAGGAGCGGCAGACTCTGGATGTAGACAGCGTGTACAAGTACACATCCTATTAAATTCTTAATATTTTCTACATAATTTCAAAAGGAAATCATGGTAAAATGTGGGAAACTGCGTCTTAGCAGGTTTAAAAATCATTCTCTAGGCTTATAGAACAGCCTGTCAATTATGTTAGAATAAGGAAAACATCAAAAGAGGAGCGTCTATGGATTTTAAAGAATTTATGAGAAAGACGGGCAGCGTTTTAAAACGATTTTGGCTCTGGCTGAAGCCTTATCTGATTCGTCTGCATCAGTGGCGAAAACGTCTTTGGAAAAAATATCAGATTAATAAAATCATTCTGCTGTTGGGAATGGTTACTGTATTGGTTATCAGCATTTATTTATTTACATTGGCAAAAGCCGCAAACGTAAAAACGCTGAAGGAAGGTCTTCAGCAGTCAACGATTATTTATGATGAAAATAATGACGAAGCCGGAAAGCTTTTTGGTCAGAAAGGAACGTATATTGAGCTGGCACAGATTTCTCCTTATATTCAGGATGCGGTAATTTCCACAGAAGACCGCAACTTTTATAATCACAGCGGATATGACATCAAAGGAATTGCACGTGCAGTTGTCGGCAAGCTGACCTTTGGCAAACTTGGTCACGGTGGTGGGAGTACCATTACACAGCAGCTGGCTAAAAACGCCTATTTAACGCAGGAACAAACCTTTGATCGTAAAGCCAAAGAACTATTTCTGGCAATTGAAATTGAGAAAAAGTATTCAAAAGAAGATATCCTGACTATGTATCTCAATAACTCGTATTTTGGCAACGGAGTTTGGGGTGTTGAAGATGCCGCCAAAAAATATTTTGGTGTCAGTGCTTCTGAAGTTACAGTTGGTGAAGCTGCAGCACTGGTTGGTATGCTGAAAGGACCGGGGATTTTCAATCCGATTGACTATCCTGAAAATGCGGCAAATCGACGAGATACTGTTCTTCAATTAATGGTCGAAAATGAAATGCTTGATCAGGAAACAGCGAATGCAGAAGCAGATGTGGATATTGCCGGCTTGTTATATGATGGATATGAAGGAACCGGAGCAGACTATCGTTATCCGTATTACTTTGATGCTGTAGTGGATGAAGCTGTACAGCGCTATAAAATATCAGAGGAGGATCTGCTGAATAAGGGCTATAAGATTTATACAGCATTAAATCAAAGCTATCAGCAGGCGATGGATCAGACTTACTTAAATGAGGCACTGTTTCCTCCAAATGCAGAAGATGGGGTACAGGTTGAAAGTGGCTCTGTGGCACTAAATCCTAAAACGGGTGGTGTTCAGGCGATAGTCGGCGGTCGTGGCGATCATGTGTATCGCGGCTTTAACTTTGCTACGCAGACAAAGCGTTCACCAGGTTCTTCTTTAAAGCCTATTTCTGTTTATACGCCAGCCTTGGAGGCAGGATACAAGCCTGACAGCATTTTACAGGATCAGCTGCAGGATTACTATCCGGCACAGAACTTCAGCCGTACATTTAGCGGAGAAGTTCCGATGTATCAGGCACTCGGCGATAGTCTGAATGCCCCGGCAATCTGGCTGTTGAATCAGATAGGCCTGGACAAAGGTTATGATAAAACCAAGCAATTTGGTATTCCGCTAAATGAAGCCGATAAACGTTATCCGCTAGCTTTGGGAAGTATTGAAACAGGTGTTTCTCCGTTGGATATGGCAGCAGCCTATACAGCGTTTGCAAATGGCGGGCAGCTGATGGAAGCCCATCTGATTACCAAAATTGTAGATTCGACCGGAGCAGTTGTGGTAGATAACAGTGAGCCAAGTGGTTCACAGATCATCTCTCAGGAAACGGCAGATGAAATTACCAGTATGCTTTTAGGTGTATTCAGTTCAGGAAGCGGAATAAATGCAGACCCTTATGGGTATGTGATGGCCGGAAAAACCGGAACAACGGAAACGGGATTTGACAGTACGAAAACAAATGATCAGTGGGTTATTGGTTATACACCGGACGTTGTGATTGCCACTTGGCTGGGCTATGAACATACAGATGAAACCCATTATTTGGAAGGGACCAGTGCTACATTTGCTTCCAACGTCTTTAGCAGTCAGGCAGGCGGGATTTTGGCTAATATAGCTTCTCCGTCTTCGTTCACAGTAGCAGATGCCTATGCAACCGGCGGACAGGTAGTTGCTTCAGGTGAAGCGGCTTCTGATGCTGGAACCAGCGGCTGGAAGGACAGTGTGAAGGATATTGGTGATCAGGTACAGGAAGGTGCCAAGAACATCGGGGATCAGATCAAAGAAGGCTGGGAAAATACAAAAGAGGGCGTAAAAGATTTCTTTGGCGGACTGATGGGTGAATAAGATTTTTAAAAAGACATGAAACAATGTTACAATAAAAGAAACTATCTAGAAGAAATGAGGACGAACCTGTGACGAATATCTATGATACAGCAAACCAGCTAGAACGTGAATTGAGAACATTAACTGAATTTGAAGCCCTGGAGCAGGCTTACAAGGCTGTGCAGGCAGATGAACCAGCATTTAAATTGTTTAAAGAATTCCAGTCTTTCCAACAGGAATTACAGGAAAAACAAATGCGCGGAGAAGATTTTTCAGAAGAAGATGCGCAAAAAGCCCAAAGTCTGGCAACGGAAGTTCAGGGGACGGAATTAATCAATAAAATGATGGAAAAAGAACAGGCCTTCAGCATGATTGTAAACGATCTGAATCGTATTATCATGACGCCTATTCGGGATTTATACGAAAACTAAGAAACGAAACAGCAGAAAAAATAGAGAGAACCGCAGCTGAATGCTTCAGCTGCGGTTTTTCTTTTTTAGAATAGAAAAAGCAAACCTTCATAAAAACCATCAACTTTATTAAAAGAGGGTTGAAAAAATGAAAACCGAACGAATTTTCGTATATTTTTACTGACCGATTTTCCATAAAATGATATGATAAAGAAAAGCTTGAAGGATGGAGAAGCATTTAAAATGAAATTATTGCATATAGCAGATTTACATATGGATCGATCATTTGAAGGGTTGCCGGATTTGCCGGAAGCACTGGCAGAAAAACTTCGAACAGCCAATCGGCAGGTACTGCATCAACTTGTTGATGCTGCCTTGACCAATCAAGTGGATGCGGTGATTTTTTCCGGTGATACGTTTCATCAAAGCAGGACGTCTATTCAGACTCAGGCTTATTTCTTTGAGGAGCTCCAGAGGCTTGCCAGTGAAGAAATTCATGTGATCATCAGCTTCGGCAATCATGATTATTTTGATCCGGAACGCTATTGGTTCAATTTTCCGGAAAATGTTTATTTATTCGAAAAAGAAGAGGTTGAAACCCACTATTTTATAACAAAACAGAATGAGCGGGTGGCAGTTTCGGGATTTAGTTACCTGCAGCCGTGGATTGAGGAAAGCAAACTGCCCGAGTATCCCGCTCGATCAGCAGATTCAGATATTCATATTGGCGTATACCATGGGGATGTATCTATGGGGGATCAGTCCAGATATGCACCGTTTTCTCTGGGAGAAATGAAAGCTTTTGGCTATGATTACTGGGCGCTGGGGCATATTCATCAGCCGCAGATTCTAAGTGCAGACCCGTTGATTGTCTATCCGGGAACGCCTCAGGGGCATACAAAAAAAGAGCAGGGGATTCAAGGAGCCGGATTAGTGACACTGGGAGATCACCATGCCGCTACACAGTTTATTTCTGTTGAAGAAGTTCGCTGGGAATATTCTGAATATTCTCTGGCAGACTGCCAAACGAAGAAAGAGGCACTGGCATATTTAGAAGCAGAGCTGCTGAGGCAGGCACATCAGTACAACACGTTTATATTGAATGAAATTCAATTAAACGACACACATCAATTGGGTGAAGAGTTTGTGATGTCCTGTGAAAATGGGGAAATCCTAGCTTATCTCCAACAGGCTTTGGCAAATCAGGTACAGAACCTGTTTGTCTTTCAGCTGTCAGTTAAAGAAAGCTCTGCATTTCAGAAAATTCTTGTTACTGCCGATCCAAGGCTGCTTGATCAGCTTGAAAAAAACTATCTGCAGCCTGAAATTTTCATGGAAGCAACAAAAGAGCTGCAGCAGCATCCGGTAATTTCTCATCTGGGACTGACAGATGAGGCCTGGCGGAAAAACTGTGTGAAGCTAGCAGATCAGCGAATAAAAGAACGTTTTAGAATTCAGGAGGATCAATAATGAAAATCCTTTCAATAGAGATTGTCGGCTTTGGGAAATGGAATCAGAAAACCATTGATTTTTCAGGAAGCAATCAGCTTGTCTATGGCAGTAATGAAGCTGGAAAATCCACGATTTATCAGTTTATCCAAGCTCTTCTATTTGGGTTTCCTGCTAAAGGGAAAAAAAGAAAGAGTTATCTTCCGAAAAATGGCGGCAGCTATGGTGGACGCTTATGGTTGGAGCATCCGGTTTATGGAAAGGTTCAAATTGAGCGTTTTAAAGAAATGAATAAAGGGCAGGCCAAAGTCTATATAGGGGAACAGGTCGGGGATGAAGAACTCCTGAAAAAGGTTCTTCATCCGTTAACGAAAGAGCTTTTTCAATCCGTTTTTACCTTTCAACAGGAACAGCTGTCTCAGCTGGGAAATCTTGAGGAAGAAGAGTTGCAGACAGCTTTGCTGGCTCTGGGGATTTCCGGAAGCGATCAGCTGTTGAAGACACGAGAGGCTTATTTCAAACAGGCACAGGAAATCTATAAGAGTAAAGGAGCCCGACCGCCGCTGAACAGTTTGTTGACAGCTTACCAGAAACTGTCTGAAAAAATCAGAAACAAAGAGCAGGAAGAGCAGACATTTGGTTCTGTGGTGGCCCAGCTCAAGCAGACAAGTGAAGCTATTGCAGAGCAGCGCTTACGAGTTAGTGAAAGAAAAGAACAATTGAGTCTAGTGGAAAAACAACTGATTAACTATCCGCTTTT
Organism: Enterococcus sp. BWT-B8; assembly: GCF_020567625.1. Taxonomy (NCBI): domain Bacteria; kingdom Bacillati; phylum Bacillota; class Bacilli; order Lactobacillales; family Enterococcaceae; genus Enterococcus; species Enterococcus sp. BWT-B8. Next base: position 113,697 of record NZ_JAJDJV010000012.1, read on the forward strand.
TGAAGAGCTGCAGAAACTCCAAAAACAAATACATCCGAATAAAATAACCGTAGAACCTCAAGAAAGCGAGCATCTGCTGGCTCTTTATCAGGAACACAAATTTTTGAAGCAGGAAACAGAGCGTCTAAATAGAACTTTGCAGGAATCGTTTGATGGAGAAGAGCTGTTGCCAGAGTATTTATTTTACCTGAGGGAAGAAGAAAATTTGAAGTATTTTCTGGCTCAGCGTTATACCATCAGCAAGCTGCTGTCTGAAATCGGCTGGATGAGAGAATCCGCTGCTCAGAACAAGCAGGAACTGTTCGCTCTTGAACAAAAATGGGACTGGACCGAAGAACAGCCTCCGCATCTTTTTTTTGAAGATCAGCAGCTGAAGGAGCTTCGTGAAAAATTTATCACGCAAAGGGTTCAAATGCAGACGGAGGAAGAAAATCAGCGCTCTCTTATTGAGAGTCTGGATAGTCAGGAAAAAAACTTGGAAGCTTTTGAGTCAGCCAATCAAAAGATTTTCCAACGAAATCAAAGAAAAAAGAAGCACCAAACCAATACAGCATTGTTGTTAGGCTTGCTTCTGGCAGCACTCATGGGTGTGGTCGGCGGCCTGCTGCTGAGCTCTCCAGTTTGCTGGCTGTCATGGATTTTCGCCCTGATTTGCGGAGGAACAGCCGGAGCTGTATTCTTTCTTCCGCAGAGAAGTACAGAGGATGAAGTGAAGCAGCAATGGCAGCAGAAGCTGTCTAATTTAGACTATCTGAGTGCACAGTTGAATCAGACAGAAGAACGGATGGCTAGGATTGAAAAAGAAGAAGCTCAATTAAATAAGTATATTTTTGAGCAAGCCAGAGCAAATCATTTAGGGAAAATGAACCGCCTGGAGCTTTGGATGAACCATAAAGAAGATATCAAACGTTATCTTCTGCTGATGAACACAAACAAAGAACTGTTTCGTCAGATAGAAACAGAAAGTAAAACTGCCGGTGATTGGCTGAAGCAGACTGAGCGTTACGTGAACTGGCTGCCGATTGTTGGGAAAAATTTGGAAGAACGAGTAAAAATTATCAGTAATTTTACTGACCAGATGGAGCAGCATCGTCTGCTGCAGGAGAGTCGGACAGATAGTTACACAAAACAGTCGATCAAGGAAGTAAAAGAGAAACAGCATAGAGTATTTGAAGAAGCACAGTCGCTCCTTTATAAATATCAGATTTTAGCTATTGATGATGTACCAGAAAAGCTGCAGGATTATCAGCAGACTCAGACAACAGACAGTCGAAAGAAGGAACTGGAGCGGCTTCTGATGAATCTCTATGAAGAAAATACTACTTTAAGCCAGCTCAATGATCGGAAGTATCAGTTGAATGCTGAATTGAAGGGGGCAGAAGATGAAATTTTCCATCTTCAAAAAGAAGAACAGCGTCTGGATTATCAAAGAAAGCTGATGATTGAAGATGGAACGCTTGACCAGCTGTACCAAAAACGTGAAGGAATGAGAGCTGAAATTGAGGCACTTGCTTCTGACTGGACAGGGTATAAACTGGCTGGTCAGCTGTTAATGGATTTGCTGACAGAATTATCTGATCAACAGCTTCCTTCACTGTTGAAAAAGGCGACCTATTATTTTTCTGTAGTGACAGCTGGTGCATATCTAAAGGTACAGCTGGAGAATGAGCAGTTGATCGTTAAGGATGCTGCAGGTCGGGATTTTGCGATTTACGATCTTTCGACCGGAACGAAAGATCAGCTGGTGATGGCTGTCCGCCTAGCATTTTTGGCTCTCATGGGAGAAAAAAGCATCTGTCCGGTAATGATTGATGACGGATGGCTGCATTATGACAGCCAAAGGAAACGACATTTGGCAAAGCTGTTTAGACTTTTTGGAGAAAACCATCAAATTATTTGTTTTTCTTCTGACCAAGAAATGGTAAGCTACTATCAAGAGGAAAAACAGCCTGTTGTACAACTGGAGGGAGAATAGACATGAAGAAAATTCGTGAATTAGCTGTAGATGAAATCTTTGAATTATTTTTACTGATAAAAAATGCAGATGTACGTATTGCAAAAAACGGCAAGAAATTTATCGCTTTTACGTTTCAGGATACTTCCGGAACGATTGATGGAAAGTACTGGGACGCATCAGAAGAAGAAATTCAGCGGTTTGAAGCCGGGAAGGTCATTTTCCTAAACGGCAAGAGAGAAGTTTATCAGGGAAATCCTCAGGTGAAAATTATCCATATGCGCCTCGCGCGCTCTGATGAACCCAATGAGCCTTCTGTCTATATGGAACGGGCACCATTGAAGCGGGAGGATATGGCAGAAGAAATCAATCAGACTATTTTTGAAATTACCAATGCCCGCTGGCAAAGGATTGTTCGTCATTTGCTGACGAAGTATCAGAAAGAATTCTTCGATTTTCCTGCTGCTAAACGCAATCATCATGCTTTTGCTCATGGTCTGGCATATCATACACTGACTATGCTGAGACTTGGAAAGTCCATTTGTACAGAATATCCTGAGGTGAATGCGCCATTGCTGTATGCAGGAATTATTCTTCATGACTTGGGAAAAGTAAAAGAACTTTCTGGTGCCATGAGTACAGAATATACACTAGTGGGAAATTTGATTGGTCATCTGGTTTTGGTGGATGAGGAAATTACGAAAGCCTGTGCAGCATTGAAAATTGATGAGACAGAAGAAGATGTCACGCTGTTACGGCATATGGTTCTTTCACATCACGGCTTGCTGGAATACGGGTCTCCTGTAAGACCAAGACTTATGGAAGCGGAAATTCTGCATCAAATTGATAATATGGATGCATCCATCCAAATGATGCTGACCTCTATTCGTCAGACAGAACCGGGGGATTATACGGATCGGATCTTTGGAATGGATAATCGAAGTTTTTATGTTCCAAAAAAATAGAAAATAACGAATTAATCAAAGTAATCAGTCGAGAAGCCCTGTTTTTAAGGGGCTTCTTTTTTTGTAGAAAAATAATTAGTTCCACAGAGAAAAAACACTGTTTGGTAAAAATTGATGGGAAATAATGAAAAGGTAACCTAGCTAATCAAAAATATATTCATCTGTTAAATATAAATTCATCGAAATAAAAATAACCATTTTCAAATTTTTTATCAGAAAATTTCAATTTGTAAAATAACAGTAATTTTTTCTGTTTATTCGGAATTAAAACCTCACTTTATATAAAATACAATTTGAGAATAAATACTATAAAAGAACATAAAACAATTTAATCAACGAAAAAATTTTAGATATATAGATAACATTTATATTTTAAAACAAAAAAAAATTTGTTTTTTGTAAGCATTGTATTAGATTTAAATTTTTTTCGATCCTATAATCTACTCAGATACGTTGGCGCTAAGAAAACAAAATGAAAGGAAGAGATATGAGTGAGTGTTAAGGGAGGGAGAATTAGGAGTAGCTATAAGCGTTTTCTTAGTATAAAAGATTTATTTGTTTGCAGCCTCGTTATCAACTTGTTCGTCGCAGGGTCATTTGCAGGGATGCTCGGGTATTTTTTTCGCAGTGAAGAAGCTTCAGCAGCTGTACTGGATGTAGAGATATTATCTAATTTACAGACAGTCAATAACAGTAATACAACGCCAACAGTGAGATGGCAGCCTACAGTCAGTAATCAGGCCGTAGATTTTACAATTACGGGTGAAGCACTGGCAAATGTATCAGTGAATTTGACAGGTAAGAAATATGGTGTGCTGGTTATTCCACCGGAACTGGCAAACAAAGTAACCGCCAGAGGACAGGCTACAGTTAATACCAATGTGACGGTGGATATTAGTAAGGTAGCGGTGCTGACTGCAACATTGACGGCAGTCAACAATCTGGTTAATTTGCTTTCAGATATTCAAAACGGAGCGATTGCTCCATTAACCGGTGTTACGTTAAATCTGGATGAAGTGAACAGACAAATCAATTTATTGAATTCTGTTGGTAGTTTGAGTGCTGCTCAATTTATCCAGCCGATGACGCTGACCGATGATGGTCGTGCACTGTATTTTTCGTTAGATGATGGTTTAGGACCTATTCTGGCGAACAATGTTTCGACAATTTTAACTGACTTGTCCAATGCAGTAAATGCGTTGCAGGCAACAGGAACAGGGCTTATTGGCACCGCCTCAGCTCTGACGATTAATACGGTATTGGCTCCGGTAAAATTATCAGTTACATCAGCAATTGCCGCTGCAAAACCTTTACTCACATTGGGAGGTACAGGAGTCCAGCAGTTAGCGGATGCCTCTGCATTAGGCAATACGACCATTAATATGCCTACCAATGTTTCAGGACCGGGCAGTATCACCAGTAACTTGGATGCTGAATTTACCGGAACAGTTATCAGATCCAACCTGATCGATGTCAATTTACTGAGTACAGCTGATGCTGTCTCAACAATCTATTTTGCTGGAGAAACATTTATGCTGGATCAAACATTACTGCCGGATTCATTAAACTTCGGGACTCATTCTATTCAGACCAAGCTGGATGAGACCTTTGCAGCAACTCAGGGAGGGGCTGCCGGAGGAGCCGATACGGTGGGAACAATTCAAGTGACAGATACACGATCGACAGCCAAAAACTGGCAGGTCAAAGTGACGCGTGTTGGGCAGTTGACAAACGAGGCTGCCGCGCTGGGAGCCGCCAAACTTAAAATCTATGGCGGAACTTTGACATCAGATTTTTCCTCTGCCAATGTACGAAGTATCAGTGGTACAACGATGGATCTGTCTGATAATACGCAGCAGGAAGTTATGGCTGTTTTTGGAACTTCTACAACCGGAACAGCTAAACTTGAGATTCCAAAGTTTGAATTGTTTGTTCCAAAGAATACCGATAAGCAAACCGGGCAATATAACACGAAACTTGTATGGACTGTAACAGAGAGTCCCTAGTGAGGAGGAATGGTGAAATTGTTAAAGCAGATTAATTGTTTCTTGTTAATTTTGGGAAGCATCACCCTGACTTTCTTATTTTCCTCACAACAGGCTCAGGCAACTGTTACAAATGGAAATATCCATTACTTTGAGGAGAGTAGTACAGAAAGTTCTACCCAATCTGAAAGTTCCACTGACGACAGCTCTTCTACAAGTGAGAGCAGCACTACAAACAGCAGCAGTACCAGTACTACTGACACTCAGAATTCAGGCGCTCCTACGCAGCCTCAAAATTCCGGGCAGTCTGCTCCAATTGTCAAAGAAGGTACGGATGGGAATTTTCTAAAAACCAACGACACGGTCAATTATCTTTTTGTTGTCGTGGGAGTAATCTTTGTATTAATCGCTATTTATAATTTGAAAAGGATATAGGGGGAGAAAAACATGAAAAAACATACAACTATTTTATTATCTGCTGCGATTTTATTAGGAATTGGCTTAGGCTTTGGTACTACAAGCTTTGCGGAGGACAAAACCACAGATGCGACAGTAAACTATGCACCAGGGGAATTGATCTTTGATCCGGAAACAGGCGATCCGGCTGCATCATTACCAACCAACTTGAACTTCGGTTCACACAAAATTCAGTCAACTGAAGATGAAATTTGGGTTGCAACAGTTGATGGTGTACAAACATCAGCATTGACTACCGGAGCGGTTGCTGTGAGTGATAACCGTGGCGATGAAGCTTCAGGCTGGTCAGTAAAAGTACTACAAACAGATCAATTCAGTGATGGCACAAGCGAATTGACAGGTGCAGCACTTTCTATTGATGCCGGTGCAATTACAAATAATCTGAGCTCTATCCCAACAGGTGCTACAATTGCCAACAGTACGTTAGATTTAGAATTAGGAACAACAGCAGATGTTTTAACAGCAGCACCTGGTGAAGGTGAAGGGGAAACATCTTTGGCGTTAACTAAATTTGAATTGTTTGTTCCTAAAGATGTAGATAAAAATGAAGCAAATTATCAAACAACACTTACTTGGACATTATCAGCTACACCAGTTTAAAAACTAAATGAACGAAATCGGGGCAAAATCTGTACACGTAAATTTTGCCCCAATTTTTAAGAACTTGTATTATCAGCCTGGAGGAGAATGATATGAAGAGAGAACGCCGTACATACCAACCGATTATTTTTGCAGCAGCGATAGCTATTATTTATATTTTCAACTTAGTTGCTTTTCCCTCACTGGTTCATGGAGAATCGTTGAACAGCTTTGATGCAAGTATTCAAGTGCCAGACAGTCAGTCTGATAAGAACTTATCTTATTTCGATGTGACTCTTGATCCGGGAAAGGAAGAGAAACTGGCGATAACATTGGTGAATAAAAGTGAAAAAACTCTTTCATTGAAAGCTTCGTTTAACCGAGCAGTGACCAACAGCGGCGGAGTGATTGAATATTCCGGAATTAATGAAGATACCTCTAAATCCGCATCTTATGATATTGAACAACTCGTTACATTAAGCGAGGAAAATATTCAGCTGGAATCAAATCAGACGAAGGATGTTACGTTAACGGTCAAAATGCCTGAAGAAAAGTTTTCTGGAGTTTTGGCAGGTGGTATCTATTTCGAAGAGGTGTCTGATGAAAAAACAGAAGGAAATGTAAAAAATGTCTTTTCAAGAGAGATAGCTTTGCTGATTCATTCAGATGGACAGGAAGTCCAACCGGAGGTGACGATTACCGGAGCAAAAGCTGATCAGGCGAATTACCGAAATGTCATTGAAGTAGGAATTGAAAATACAGCAGCAGCTTATGTGAAAAAAGTGAACATCGACTACACAGTATTACTGGATGGAAAAGAAGTTTTGACAGGTAAAAAAGAACAGCTGAGTATTGCGCCCAATACCTTGTTTCCTTTCAGAATTCCGTTTGATGGGGAAGAGTTTGAAGGCGGCGAGTATACCGTAGATATCAAAGTAAGCAATGATCAGGGTGAATGGGAAGGCAGTCCTCAATTTACAGTGACCAAAGAAGAAGCTGCAGATATGAATGAACAGGATGTTACAGTTCAAAAATCCGACTTTGAAATTCCATGGTCAACAGTGGCATTGATAGCTGTTTTGTTGGCATTGGCTGTTGTGGTGATTATCACGATTAACAAGAATAGAAAATTGAAGAAGCAGCTAGCTAAAAAGCATAAAAAGAGAAAAAAACGCCCGAGAGCTCAAGCGGTAAAAACTAAAGCAGAATAAACAGGAGCGTCCTTCAAAAAATTAAGCTGTTTTCTATGGTTAAGTGCAGTTGGTTTTGAGGTTGTGACAGAACACTTCTGTCACAACCTCAAACTCAAGGCAAAGCATTAAATGCCTGCAAGCTTCGCTGACCGGGTAATTGGCAAAGTTTCTCTTCTCCAAACAGAAGAACTTAAAATAAAACCAGGAGTTCTCTGATTTTTATTCCTAGCTCTGCGCTTTTATTCAGTTTTTTTATCTTACCAATACAATTTGATGTAGAACCCTAAAAATAAAGCCAGCTGAATACTCAGCTGACTTTTTTTATCTATCATTGTTATTATTTTGAAGATTCAGTTGTGCTTGATGAAGATTCTGTTTCTGAAGAATCAGAAGATTTTTCAGAGGAAGAGCTTGAAGACTCTTCAGTTGCTGTGCTTGAGCTTTCTGTCTGCATGTAGCCTGACAACACATTCTTGAATGCATCATCTTTGATCTTCACGTTTGCAGCTGTCAGTTCATCACTGATTACTTTAGAAGTAAATGTTTGGTCAGCCATTTGTGTTTCCTTGGCAATTTCTTCTAATTGTTCTCTGTAAGGTTCAAGATCGTTCCCTTTAGAAGATGTTTTAGTCATTTTCACAAGGTAGTAGATAGTTTGGTAACCAGTACTGTCAGTTGCAGAAACTGGCTCACTCACTTCACCGTCTTTCAGTTTGTAAGCAGCCTCCTGTACAGCTGCAGGGATTGTAGTAGAAGTAGAGTCAAAGGTTACTTTCCCGCCATCTTCTTTAGTTGTATCTGTAGATTTTTCTTTGGCAATCTTAGTAAAGTCACCGTCTTTATCCAATTCAGCTTTAATTTCTTTTGCTTCATCTTCAGTAGCAACTGTAATGATTTGAGCTTCTACTTCAGGATGGAAGGACGTCCATGCTGTTTTGATGTCAGTTTCAGTTACATCAACATTAGCCTCAAGCCCTTTTTGGTATGCAAGCCCTTGTTTGATCAATGCCTTGTAAGATTTAGTAGTATAGCCTGCTTCCGACAAGTAGTCATCAAAATTGTAACCTTGTGCTTCAGCACTTTCTTTTGTTTTGTTAAATTCAGCATCAATCTCTTTATCTGTCACTTTATCCCCATATTTGTCTTCAAAAACTTTGAAGATAATCATGTTTGCTACAGTTGACTGACTTGTGCTTTCATTTTTGATTCTGTCATAGAAATCTTCAACAGTGATTGTTGAACCTTTCATTGTTGCGATATTGTCAGAACCGCCTGAACAAGCTGCTAATGTAAATACTGCCATGGCACTCGCTGCAGCTAAAATTAATTTTTTCTTCATTCGTTTAGCACTCCTAAATAGTCGTATTTTTGCATTTTTATGTAGAAAGGAATTTCTCACGTTTACTACTATACCACAATCCATGCTCGAAAAGAAACATAGATTTGATAGTTTCAATAAATTTTCAAACTTAGGACACAATTTAAATGAAGTATTTGAAAATTAATTAAGGAAGCAGAAAAAAAGGAGAAATTTCCTCGGAAAAGCTTCATGTAAGAGAGGATGGGACAGTTTTTTCCCGATAGGAAGGCTGCATTGAAATAGAGTATTTTCATCGACTTTCTGCAACTGTGGTTCTCACTGCTGGGAATTTCGATCTATTAATTTCTATAGGACACCTATCGATTAGGAAGGACTTCGTTCAGAGCCTCGGTGTACGGAGGCTCTTCAGTCAGCTGTCGCTGCATTGCTGGCCTCAATATCAATTGAAATAGTCTGATAGTCATGGTTAGAGCCGCAACAGCTATTCTTGTTCCTTTTTCTCCTCCAGTTCAGGCATTTCCGGCAGTTCATTCTGGATTTTAGTCAGCTGCTCCTGAATTTTTTCCAGACGAGGCTTCGCCTGAAAATTAAAATTCGTAATATCTTTATTGATTCCTTTTACAAATGGAGGAATCACAGTTTCAGCAGTTTCCTGGAAATCAGCCAGGTTTGTTTTGAATGTTGCCAGTTTTTCGTTGAAATCATCGTGCAGATACTTCCAGTCATCGATTTCATCAATAATTTTCTGCTTGGTTTCTTTTCCACTACGAGGGGCCATAAACAGTCCGCCGATTCCGCCTACAACAGAGCCGAATAATAATCCTTTGATAAATCCTTTCATTTAAACATTCACCTGCTTTTCAACAGCTGCAGCAATTTCCTGCAGTTCTTCCTGTGTATAATTTTCCTGATTATTAGCAAAACGCATACTGAAACCGTCCTCTTTGGTATATCTGGGAATAAGATGGACATGGGAATGGAAGACAGACTGATAAGCCAACTCTTTATTATTGTTTACGATATTTAATCCTTCCATTTCTGGAAAAGCTTTTTCCAGTGCCAGAGCGATTTTTGGAATGCGGGCAAACACTTCTGCCGCCAGATCAGCATCATACTCAAAAATATCCGTCACGTGTTTTTTTGGGATTAACAGCGTATGCCCCTTTGTTGTCTGACTGATATCCAAAAAAGCGTAGACTGTGTCATCTTCATAGATTTTATAACTGGGAATTTCTTTATTGGCAATTTTACAAAAGATACAATCTTTCATGATAAACCTTCTTTCATAAGCATTTACTTTCCTTTTACTTTACCATATCTGTCTGAAAATGTGTAAGAGTTCCGCAATTGTCTACATGATATAAATGAAAATTTTATTTTTTTGAAATAATAAGCTGATTAAGGTCTGTAGAGAGTGGTGTCTTTCAATTATCTTCTTACCGGACTCAGCCAAGTGAGAAGGATTCAGCATCGGTTTTTGCTCAATTTTCGGGAAATCTTATGTTTGGAGTAGTATGTTGGTTTAAAGACCTTTTTATCGATCTGTTTTGATAATGATCAAAGCAAAAATAGTCAAAAAATAGTTTCTTTCTATGTAAAAGGAAGGATAGAAATAGATAGTTTAAAATTATTCCTCTCAGAGCCATTTTATCTTTGCCTCGTGTTATAATAAAATCATTAAAAAATTTGGAGGCAATAAGATGAGCTTGAAAATTGAGCATTTAACAGGGGGCTACGGTCATGTTCCTGTTTTGAAAGATATAAATTTTGAAGTAAAAGCCGGAGAAATGGTTGGACTGATTGGGTTAAATGGTGCCGGCAAGAGTACGACGATTAAGAATATTATTGGTTTGCTGACTCCTCAAAAGGGAAAGATTTTGATTGATGGCCAGACACTGAATCATAGTCCGGAGAGCTATCGCAAGAAGATAGGCTATATTCCTGAAACACCTTCTTTATATGAAGAATTGACGTTGAAGGAGCATATTGAAGTGACGGCAATGGCGTATGATATATCCGTAGAGGAAGCATTTCGCAGAGCAGATGTACTGTTGAAAACCTTCCGCCTTGAAAATAAGCTGGAATGGTTTCCGGCACATTTTTCAAAAGGGATGAAGCAGAAAGTGATGGTGCTCTGTGCCTTTTTAATTGAGCCAAGTCTGTATATTATCGATGAGCCATTTTTAGGTCTGGACCCATTGGCGATTCATGCGTTGCTGGAATTGATGGATGAGATGCGGAATCAAGGAGCAGCCATTTTGATGTCCACACATATTCTGGCTACTGCGGAGAAATACTGTGACCGTTTCGTTGTGCTTCATGAAGGTGAAATTAGAGCAGTTGGTTCGATGGAAGAACTGCGAGTAGAATTCAATCTGCCGGACTCATCATTGGATGATATCTATCTTGCACTGACTAAGGAAGAAAAGGTGGGGTAGTATGTCGGAACTGTATCGTATGCGTCTATCCCGTCATTTGAAAAAAATGATGAAATATATGCAGTATGTGTTTAATGATCATTTTGTAATCGTCTGTGTTTTTCTATTGGGGGGACTGGGCTTTTATTACTCAGAATTTCTGAAAAATCTGCCTGAAGAATTTGTCTGGGGCAGGCCTTTGGTTCTTCTGATCTGGCTGGCAATTCTTTTTATCGGCAAGCTGGCAACCTTGACACAGGAAGCAGACAAAGTATTTATTCTGCCGAAGGAAGCGGAGATGCCGGGCTATTTTAAACGAGCATTGAGCTATTCAGCAATTCTTCCCGCTGTCTCTATTTTTTTAATCAGCGGGATGACAATGCCGTTGGTAGTAGTAACTACAAGGGAGACCTTCGTATCGTTTATCTATTATCTGCTTATGCTGCTGCTGTTGAAGTTTACTCATCTGAAATGGCAGGAGTTTGATCTCTACCAAATTCCGGGCAATAAAAGTCAGCAGTGGCAGCTGATTTGGCTGTTGGGAAGTGCAGCGGCGATAGCGGCCAGTCTGTATGTGGTGCCTTTGGCCGGACTAATTGTTGCGATTATCTTGTGCGGAATGTTAGGTTACTTTTTACCAAAGTTAAAAGCAGGTATCTCTCTGGACTGGGAAAAGATGATCAAAAAAGAAAATAACCGGATGTACCAGATTTACCGGTTTATCAACTTATTTACAGATGTTCCAGAAATCACAGGAAGTGTAAAAAGAAGAAAAGCATTTGATCCTCTTCTTAATAAGATTAAAAAAGAAAATAAAAATACGTATTTATATCTGTATGCCCGCAGCTTTCTCAGAGGCTCTGAATATAGCGGACTATTCCTTCGTCTTTTGGGATTGGGCGGTGTGATTCTTTACTTTTCCAATGACTTCATTATGTCATTAGGTGCGGCTATCGTATTTCTGTATTTGATGGGTTTCCAGATGATACCGATTTACAGTCAGTTTGACTACATGGTGATGACCCAGTTGTATCCAGCGCCCGCAACTCAAAGGAAACAGGCGGTCAGTTTTCTGCTGATGGTTCTGTTATTCACGGCCGCCGCAATTTTCAGTATTCTTACCTTAATTGCATTGCCGAATAAGCCGGAAGGACTGTTGGTTGTGGCGGCACTGGTTGTTGAAGTAATTGTATTTACAAAGCTCTATGTTCCGCAGCGTTTGAAGAAAATGGAGGGATAATGAATGAAGGTTTTATGGAATGATCAAATCGTTGATCGTGGAGAAGTCAAAATTGATATGGAAGACCGCGGCTATCAGTATGGTGATGGTTTGTATGAAGTAATTCGTGTGTATAACGGGAAGTTATACATGAAGGAAGAACATTTGGAACGCTTGTGGCTGGGAGCCGAAAAGATTAAGCTGGTCCTTCCGTTCACGAAAGAAACACTCAGTCAAAAGCTGGAGGAGCTGGTTGCTGTAGAAGAAATTACAGAAGGAAAGCTTTACTTCCAAATTACCAGAGGGATTGATTCTCCACGTAATCATGTGCTGCCCGATCCGTTAAATGTGACAGGTGTGCTGACTGCGAATGTTATTCCGTATGACCGTCCTGTAGAAAAGCAGCGAAAAGGAATCGGTGTTGGAATTGTTCCGGATACCCGTTGGCTGCATTGTGATATAAAATCACTGAGCTTGCTTGGTAATGTAATGGCACTGGAGCATGCAAGAAGCAGAGGGTTTGAAGATGCGGTTCAGATCCGTGACGGTAAAGTGACTGAGGCTTCTGCAGCGAATTTCTGGATGGTGAAAGACGGCACGATGTATACACATCCAGATGGTAATCTGATTTTACCAGGTATCACGAAAAAGAAACTGGTAGAGCTTGCAGGAAAACTAAGCATTCCGCTTAAAGAGGAAGCATTTGATAAAGAAGAACTATTTTCAGCAGATGAATGCTTTATCTCTGGTTCACTGATTGAAGTGGTCCCTGTTGTTAAAATCGAAGACCATGTCGTTGGCAGCGGACGGCCGGGAGGAATCACGCAGAAGCTGCACAATGAATATATGGCTGAAGTGGAACGTATCTGTAATTAGAATACCATTGACCATTGACAAGTGAATGAAAAGAACGTATAAATTTAGAAAGAACATAAGCCTGAGAGATCCACCATTCTCAGGCTTGTTGTATGTTTTGAATAGATGTATTATTTATAAAATATAAAAGATCATAGTAAGTGAGGAATCCTGAAATGCGTGTAAGAAAAAGACCGGGAGCAGAAGAGCTTTTAGCTGCACATCCGGAATATGTGGTAGATGAACCTGAAAAGTGGCAGGGACGTTGGCACGAACGATTTGGCAATGACTATCCGATTCACATTGAAATCGGCACAGGGAAAGGACAGTTTGTTGCAGGTATGGCTAAAGCCAACCCTGAGATTAATTATATTGGTATTGAAATGCAGGTCAGTGTGCTTTCAATCGCTCTGGAAAAAGTACTGGAAGAAGAACTGCCGAATTTGCAGCTGCTTCATGTGAATGGCGAAGCCCTGACCCAGTATTTTGCTGAAAATGAAGTGGATCAGATTTATTTAAACTTCTCCGATCCGTGGCCGAAAAAGCGGCATGAAAAACGCCGACTGACATCGAAACCATTTTTAGCAGTGGATGAAAAAATCTTAAAGCCAAATGGCGAAATTCATTTTAAAACGGATAATCAGGGATTGTTTGAATACTCACTGGGCAGTTTTTCAAAATACGGCATGATTATTGAACAGGTTTGGCTGGATCTTCACAGCAGTTCTTATGAAGGCAATATCATGACAGAGTATGAAGAAAAATTCTCTGCCAAAGGTCAGCCGATTTATCGGGTGGAAGCAAGATTTCAGGCAGAAGAATAAATAAGTAAAGTTAAACCATCAGTAAAGGCAAAAGCTGCGATGAGCTCAAACAGATAAAAGCAGCCTCTGTCTGTGTTGGGGCTTATGGTACCTCGTCCAATCTGCTGATGGTTTTCAATTTTAATGTAAGCCGACACCTGCTGAATTGTTCGCCGTCTGTGCCTGTTGTTTAACGAAGTCGCTGGCAACAGCTAAAGAAATAATGGTATGCTCCAGCAATTCATCGAGTACATTTACATTTATTTCATAAAATCAGTCTTATTCTCAGTATGCCTACAGCTATTTCTTTGTATATGGAATAAATTCTGACAAATTTATCCCCATCAGAGCGTTGCATATTATTCTGCTAATACCCCATAGATGAGCTAGCCTCTATTCAAGGAATATTTATCGAGGCTGCGCATACAGCATGTCTTGTATGGCCAAAAGACATGCGACGAGCATTCGAAGAAGCGTAGGAGCAAGCTCTTACACATGCGACGAGCATTCGAAGAAGCGTAGAAGCAAGCTCTTAAAATATAGTATAGTAATGAAGTTTTCCAAATTCACAGAATTGTCAGTTCGCATACTAGCAACCTCTTAAGGATGAACATAAATGGCTGTCCATTTATTTCAATCAGAGCAGTGTATACCACCCTACACCTTTTCCGTGTTTGTTCTTCCTCCGTCTCATTCTATAAAAAAAGAAAGGCCCACGGAGAATGGCCTTTCATCTGTATTCCAATGTTTATAAGCGATTGACTTCAATTATCGTACCAGTCTGTGCATCTGCGACAAATGCATACTGAACCAACGAACCGTCCTCAACCCGAGAAACTCCCCCGTTATATGTTTTGGAATGAATCGCAAATTTTCTTAATGGTTTTTTTTCAAGTTCAATCCAAGAGCCTTCAATAGGACCTTCTTTTAAGAACGCAGCCTTTACATTCTCCAGTACAGAATCTGCATCAATCGTTCGTTTTTTTTGATACCATAAAGCAGACAGAACACCGCTGATAACGCCCAAACCGGCGCCCAAGGCCAAGCCGCTCCTAAAATAGTTTAATTCGTTTTCTTCACCCATCAGGAACACCCTCCGTTTATTTAAGAGTATTGTTAAATATTATTATCCTATATAATACCATTCTAACACAGAGTACGCCAAAGAAAGAACCGAAAAAATGTGCATTGCCGTTATTTTGCGTTATAATTAGAAAGAATTGTAAAAATGACAGGAAAAAATGCGTGTTTGAATCCCACATCCGTTCTGATTTTGACGGTGCTGAGGAGGTATTTTTTTCTGAGCTTAAAACGACGATAAGGCAGGGATTGAAATGGAAGAAAAAACATTCCAGCGTATTAAAGAATTAACAGAATTACAGGGGACCAGCGGAGCAGAAGAAGATGTTCGTGCGTATATGAAAAAGCATATCACGCCTTTAGTTGATGAGGTTCAGTATGATGGATTGGGGGGGATTTTCGGTCTGAAGCGCGGAAAAGAGTTGGATGCGCCAAGAGTCATGGTGGCTGCACATATGGATGAAGTCGGGTTTATGCTGACACAGATTAAAGACAACGGACTGTTTGAAGTAGTCCCTCTGGGCGGTTGGAATCCTTATGTTGTTTCCGCACAGCGTTTTACTTTAAAAACGGGGAAAGGCAACTATCCTTGTATTTCTTCGTCTATTCCGCCGCATTTACTGCGGGGAACAAATGGTCAGAAAACACTGGAAGTAACAGATGTCCTGTTTGATGCTGGTTTTGAATCAAAAGAGGAAGCTGAAGAATACGGCGTTCGCCCAGGTGATACAATTGTTCCTAAAACGGAAACCATCAAAACAGCGAACGGTAAGAATATTATCGCAAAATCATGGGACAACCGTTATGGCTGTACATTGGTGCTGGAAGCATTAGAGGCGCTGCAGAATGAGACTCTGGGACATACGCTGATTGCCGGAGCAAATGTTCAGGAAGAAGTTGGTTTGCGCGGATCAAAACCTTCTGTTCATAAATTCAAACCAGAATTGTTTTTTGCGGTGGATTGTTCAGCAGCGGATGATATTAAAACAAAAAAAGGTACCTATGGTCATTTAGGTGAAGGTACATTGCTGCGGATTTTTGATCCGGGAATGATTACATTGCCGCGTGTACGTGAGTATCTGCTGGATACAGCGGAAACAAACAACATTCCTTATCAGTATTTTGTTTCCAAAGGCGGAACAGATGCTGGTGCAGCGCATACAACAAATAACGGTGTACCAAGTGCAGTGATTGGTGTCTGCGGACGTTACATTCATACACATCAAACCATGTTCAGCATCAAAGATTTTGAAGCGGCAAGAGAGATGCTGATTCAGGTTCTAAAAGGACTGGACCGTACAACAGTCAATACAATTATTTATGGAAAGTAGGCGAAAGCTGTGATTATACCTAAAAATCTGGAAGAATTAGCCGGTTATGTGGAAAATGGCAAGAATGTCTTCTTTTTTACTGCAGACTGGTGTGGAGACTGCCGTTTTATAAAGCCTGCACTTCCTGAAATTGAAGAAGAATTCTCTGATTATCAGTTTATTCAGGTGGATCGGGATGAATTTATCGATGTTGCCGCTCAATGGAATATCTTTGGGATTCCAAGCTTTGTCGTTGTGGATAACGGTAAGGAGTTGGGAAGACTGGTCAATAAAGACCGCAAAACCAAACAGGAAATTGCAGACTTCTTAAATGGATTGGAAAGTTCCAAATAAAAGACCTCAGATAAAAGCTGACAAACAGCAGAAACGATACAACAAATAAAACGAAACCGGTGAAGACTGAAAAGGTTTTTCCGGTTTTTTTGAGGGACTGCCGACCTGTAAGAAAAGATAGGCAGATACCGGCTTTTTTGTTAAGATAGTACAGGAACAGAGTGGAGGAGGAAGATAAATGATTTTTTCATATAATAAAGAGCATGTAGGTGATGTGCTGCTGATTATTGTTGCGGATGATCAAGCAAAAGAAAACTACGTGGAGCGCAAAGGCAATGTAGCCAAAGTCACTGTTGACAAGGGTGAGGTGGTTGCGTGGAATATTTTTAAGGCATCAACCATTCTTGGTGAGATCAAAGGGACTGGACAAGTAGAATTAACGGAAGAACAAATTAATCGTTTAAACAAAGAATTGGCTGTCAATGGTTTTATAGAAACTCTGGCTGCAGATACAAAACCAAAAATTGTGGTAGGCTTTGTAAAATCCTGTAAAAAGCATCCAGATTCTGATCACTTATCTATTACAAAAACAGAAGTGGACAATGGAGAAATCCTTCAAATTGTCTGTGGTGCGCCAAATATTAAAGCCGGTCAAAAAGTAGTGGTAGCTAAGCCCGGTGCGATGATGCCTGACGGAATGATGATCTGGCCCGGTAAGCTTCGCGGAGAAGAAAGCTGGGGAATGATCTGTTCTGCCAGAGAGCTGAATATTCCTGATGCACCACAGAAAAAAGGTATTTTGGAGCTGTCGTTCGATGCGGTAGTGGGAGAAGCTTTTCCGATTGGCGGATAAGAAAGATTAAAATGCAAGCAAAATAAAGATAAAAAGAAAAGGACGCAGTCGCGGTGATTGGACTTTTTCGGTTAGAAGCTGTACGACAGCATCTGATAGAAAGACGAGTAAATCAGCTTCTAGACTGAGTCTTTTTTTGACATTAAAGGGATTATAAAATTGGGGGTTAACAAACTCAGTAATAGCAAGGGATAGAGAAGAAATCATTCAGTAAAAAGAACTGAAGAAAAAAATCTGAATCCAGACAAAAAGACCTCGGGTGTGTGCACTGAGGCTTTCTTACTGGAGATACAGTCTTGAGGATCATACCATCGCAGCTGCAAAACTGATTATTGTAGCAAGTGCGAGGAACTGCAAAGAGGTTATGACAGAAGTGTTCTGTCTCAAGAACCAAGTAGGCATCATGCATCATCTACTCTGACGAGTCAATCGTAGTGATTTATTTCCAGAACTACTGTCTTTATGAGTCTAACGATTCTCGATACAACCCATTACGCTGTAGCCGTTTTTCTGTGTCTACGGTTCTCACTACACTACACTTCGTTTCGATCTCATCAATTTCTAAACGGCAGAGCCATTAAGAATTGAAGGACTTCGTTCCGATCCTCGAAGCATGGAGGGGCTTTGCTCCTACGCT